>JAFXCR010000047.1 GCA_017516465.1 Ruminococcus sp. | reverse complement strand
CCAGCGGTGCCCCCGTTCCACGTTCCCATGTGCGTTCCGCACATTCCTCTGTACGGAGCGATACTCGCCTTTCGCTCGTGGGAACAAATTTTATACCAATCATTTTTTAACTGCGTGACGCTGCACCGGCACCAGTGGTGCCCCTGTTCCACGTTTTCGTACAATGTCGGGCAGATGTGGGCGTCCGCCCCTACAAATTATCGACGGAAATTATTTTAATCTTTCACGTCAGGGGTGTCACAATTACGAATTTTCTTTTCTCTTGCTTTTTTAGCCATCATTTCTAAAATACTTATTGAACTTGCAGATAATCCACAGTTTTCTTGCATCATCCGTACAACTCGATTTAATATATCATTTAAACAATTATATTCATCTGAATTACCATGATCCTCTAAAATAATTTTATTTGTTTCCTTTGAGAAACAAATAAATTCACCATCACCTATTATATTACCAATAACAACTAAATCTTTTGGAATATCGTCACATTCGGTAACAAAATCAGATAAACTATAACTAATCATGAGTCCATTAAGTATATCCGAACCATTTGAAAAACGAAGCCAATCCTTACAGCTTTCTGGAATCATAATACTATTATCATTTTCCCATTTTGATAATTCTCCTTCACTAACGGGGGCGTTAAATTTTGCCGTTCCATTTAAATATTCAGGCTCAAGTTTCTTGCATAGTTCAACTATTTTTGTTATTTCTTTAGTCAGACTATTATTTGGTATTTCTGGAATATACATATTTAATTCTCCGTTTTTATACAGTTTTGATTGTTGATTTTTTTAGCATTCTTATTACTGTATTTGTTAAAAAATCTTCGAACGATTTTAGCTTAGTAATTTCCCCATGATTCTCACGAATAATTTCTCCCGTTTTCTTTGAGAAGCACAGAAATTCACCATTGCCTATCACTTCGCCTATTATTACAAATTCATCAGAAATCAACTCACATCCAACTTCAAAACTTTTGACGCTTTTTATTATAATAAGTTCACTGCAAATGTTTGAATATCCTGAAAATCTAAGCCAATCCTTAACTGATTCAGGTATTATGATTTGATTCTCGTTTTCCCACGAAGTAAGCTCTTCTTCTGTTACTGGAGGATCATACTCAAAATTGTAATCATCTTCAAGCTGCCGACTTAAACGCACTATTTCTTTGATTTCCTCAGTCAAACTATTATTTGGTATTTCTGGAATGTACATATTAAATGCTCCTATTCAAAATTAAAAGTAGGGACGCATATTGGGAGTCCGCATAACACAAAAAATGCCCGATAAATCAACAAGGGCGAACTGTGTTCGCCCGCAAAAAATTATTTTTATCGACACGCTTAGGGCGGATATTATCCGCCCTGTAATTCACTTATTTTTTCTGCGTACAAGAACGGCAACAACATCAGGACCGATATTTGAAGCAACAGCGGCTCCGACAGCGGCGAGCATTTCAGCCTTTCTGCCGGTACGTTTGATAAGCTCTTTTTCGACTTCCTTTGCAAGAGTGTTATCACGTCCGTGTATGAGAAGATACGGACTCTGTGGAGTCATATTTCTTTCAACGCAGTCAACGAGCTTCGGAACGATATTCTTTTCGCCTCTGATTTTTTCAACTACTTCAGTTTCTCCGTCAGCAAAGAGGATAATGGGCTTGAGACCGAGAAGCTCTCCTGCGAAAGCGGCAGCAGCGGAAATTCTTCCGGATTTTTTTGCATATTTAAGATTATAAGGCACAACATAAACACCGCACACATTGAACCAGTCTTCAAGATAAGCGATAATTTCCTTAGCATTCGCACCCTTGCGGATTTTCTTTACAGCCTCCATGATCGGGTAGCCGTAGAATACCGTGTAGCATCCGGAGTCAAGGTTGTAGATGTTGATTTTTCCCTTTGCTTCGGGATTGTTCTCGAAGAAATCCTTTTTTGCGGTGAGGGAGTTGTTGAATGTACCTGAACCCTTTGAATTCAGTGAAACGCTGATGATATCGGTGTAGCCCTGATCGTAAATTTCCTTGTAGGCTTCTTCAAATTCAAAAGGATTGATCATAGCGTGCTTGGGAATTTCGCTTGACTGCTCCATTAACTCGTATACTTCCTGAGTACTCTTATCGAAGGTTTCACGGAAGGTCTCGCCGTTTATGGTTACCTTAAGAGGAAGGACTTTGATTCCGAGCTCCTGAATAGTTTCAAGAGGAAGATCGCAGCAGCTGTCTGTAAGAATCATAATTTTTGACATAATAATCACTTTCTTTCATTAAGATGGTATGGTTTCCGCCGGCTTACCATGTAAACTGAGTGAGCCTGCCTTCACGGGAGAGGTCGGGGTAATCCCACTGACGCAGTACCTCGTAGACTGCAATTGCGGCGGAGTTAGAGAGATTAAGACTGCGGAGTTCATTCCGCATGGGGATACGGACACAGCTTTCGGGATGTGCATAGAGCAGATCCTCCGGAAGTCCCTTGTCCTCCCGTCCGAAAACAAGATATGCGTTGTCCGGATAGGAAACATCACTGTGAACGTGACGTCCCTTGGTTGTGAAGAAGAAAAAATTTCCGTCACGATTTTTTTCAAAGAAATCGTCAAGACTGTCGTAATATGTGATATCGAGCTTGTCCCAGTAATCAAGACCGGCACGTTTCAGGTGCTTGTCCGAGACTTCAAAACCGAGCGGACGCACAAGATGAAGTCTTGCACCGGTTACAGCACAGGTACGGGAAATATTCCCTGTATTCTGCGGAATCTGAGGCTCGATAAGAACGATGTTAAGATTATACATTCAGGCTCCTTGTGAATAACCTACGTTCTGGTACAGATAATAATACAGCGGATATTCCGCAAATACCAGAACTGGAGTTGTAATAATATGGATAAGAAATCAATTGTGAAGGGAGCAGCAGTCGGTGCAGCGGCTGGATTTGCCTGCTATGCGATATCGACGGCTTCTCCGATGAAAAAATACAGTATAAAGAAAAATGCCGGAAGAACTATCAAGGCGGCAGGAAGCCTTATTGACGATATTAAATCGGTGCTTATGTAGTACTTTCGCCTGTATTTTTTCTGTAACTGAGGAAGCTTTCAAGGATTATCGTGGCGGCAACAGCGTCAACGACTGCCTTACGTTTTTTTCCTCTTGTATTTGTGACATTGAGGGCAGAATGAGCAGAAACGGTCGTATTGCGTTCATCCCAGAGCGTTACGGGACATCCCGTGAGCTGACCGAGCTTTTCAGCGAAAAGACTGCATTTTTCGGCTCTTTCGCCAATAGTACCGTTCATGTTTTTGGGATATCCTACCACGATATGCTCAGCACGCTGCTCTTTTGCAAGGGCAGCGGTTTTTTCTATACATTTATCAAAATCCTTTTCGGCGATAACGCAGACAGGCGATGCGATAAGCTCGCTTTTGCCGCAAACGGCGATGCCTGTTCTTGCGTCCCCGAAGTCAACTGACATAATTATCATTGTATATTCTCCGTTTGTAAATCAGCTTGATATGACAATCAGATATCGTGCCGCATAAAAAGTCTGTTTTCTTCATTGCGGCGAACAGAATATCCAAGTCGTTCATAGAGTTTCAGAGCAGATGTGTTTGAACTTTCAACATGGAGAGCGATATATGCGGAATTTATCTCAGCCGCATACGATTCAGCTTTTTTTATAAGAGCTGAGCCTATACCCTGACTGCGGAAAGCTTCTGATACAGAAATATCATCCAGATAAACGAATTTTTCCGATTCGTTATGAACTTCAATGGCGATGTAGCCTATAATAGTATCATTGCATTCAGCAACACATATCCAGTCATCTCCGCCAGTGAAAAATTTGTCCAGATAACCTGTTTCGTATCCGTTTTGTGCTTCTGTATAAATGCTTTCCAGCATTGCGATAAAAAGTTCCTCTATGCGTTTTTTATCGTCAGAACACGCTTTTCTCAGCGTGAAGCTCACCACGGCTGAACAGTTCCGATTATATCCCTGACGGATGCGATATTCTTTTTGTCAAGGAAATCGTTCATTTCGTCAATGATTTTTACAGGAGCAAAGGGATCGGTGAAAATAGCAGCTCCTACCTGAACAGCGGAAGCTCCTGCCATCATGAGTTCAATGGCGTCAGCACCGGAGGAAACTCCGCCCATGCCGATAACAGGGATCTTAACGGCATTCGCAACCTGCCATACCATGCGGACAGCAATCGGGAAAACAGCGGGACCGCTCATTCCGCCGACGTTGTTGCGGAGTATAGGTCTGCCGGTATTGATGTCGATTCTCATGCCGAGAAGCGTGTTAATAAGGGAAACAGCGTCAGCTCCGGCATCCTCGACAGCCTTTGCGATATCGGTGATGCTTGTGACATTGGGAGAAAGCTTCACGATAAGCGGCTTTGAAGTAGCCTTTCTCACCTGACGTGTAACCTCGGCTGCCATATCGCAGCTTGTTCCGAAAGCCGCACCGCCCTGTTTTACGTTGGGACAGGAGATATTCAGCTCGATCATGTGAACGTCTGTATTTTCAAGCTTTTCAGCGACCTGAATACATTCTTCAATGGTAGAACCGGCGATATTTGCAAGAATTGTAACATCCTTTGTGAGCAGATAGGGAAGTTCCTTTTCGATGAAGTAGTCGATTCCGGGATTCTGGAGTCCGACGGAATTAAGCATTCCGGAGGGAGTCTCAGCTATTCTCGGAGCAGGATTTCCAGTACGTCTGTTGAGAGTGGTACCCTTTGTAGCAATACCGCCGAGCTTACTGAGAGGATAAAGCTCCTCGTATTCGTGACCGTATCCGAAAACGCCGGAAGCCGGAATTATCGGGTTTTTGAAGTCAACACCGCAGATTTTTACAGAAAGATCAGCCATTACCAGAGCACCTCCTCAGCCTTGAATACAGGACCGTCCTTGCAGACGTGTGCGAAATATTCTTCGTCGTTTCTTTTTGTTTTGCAGGCACAGCCGAGACACGCTCCGATTCCGCAAGCCATGCGTTCTTCGAGTGAGATTTCGCAGTAAACAGAATTTTCCCTGCATATTTCAGTAATTCTTTTCAGCATGGGAGTAGGTCCGCAGGCGAATACTGCGTCAACTCCGCCGTTTCTGACAAGTTCCTCAAGGGGCTGAGTAACAAAGCCGTGGATTCCTGCTGAGCCGTCGTCGGTGCAGAGGATTGTTTCTGCTCCGGCAGCGGCGAAATCCTCCTGAAGGATAACGGCAGAAGCGTTCCTGAAGCCGGAAATTGCAACAGCCTTTTCGCCGTATGCCATGGCAAGGGGAAGCATGGGAGGAGTTCCTATACCTCCGCCGATGAGGATAACCTTTTTAAAATCCGGATTCACGGTAAATCCGTGACCGAGAGGAGCGAGCATATCAATTACATCGCCCTTGTTGAGATCAGCGATAGCTGATGTACCCTCGCCTCTGATCTCGAAAACAATGCGGAGAGTTCCCTTTACTGGGTCAATTCCGCAGATAGAGATAGGACGGCGGAGTGTGAAGCTGCCTATTCTGATGTGGACGAACTGTCCCGGTACAGCGACCTGTGCTATTTCCGGACAGCTTATTGTAAAGCTGTATATATTTCGTGCGATAGCTGATTTCTCAGCTATGATATATTTTCCCTGTGTGTATTTCATACAGACCTCCTGTTCAGATTTTATACAGAATTATTATATCATATTATTTTGAATTTGACAAGCATTTTTTTGGCACCAGCGGTGCCCCCTATTTAATTCGTAATGCGTAATTCGTAATGCGTAATTATGGTGTTCCTGACGGGACGGATTAAAAATATTATACCGAAAATTAATATGAAACCATTTGCAGGAACGTCCATTTGGTGTCCGCTTGAATTTTGATAAAAATAAGATTTACAACAAATAAAGGACACAGTAAGCCGTGTCCTTTTTCGTTATTCGTCGTCAGAGCCATACATTTCACAAAGTGATTCAGCATCCAAAGGAATAATTTTCCAGCCGTCGCCTTTCACCTTAACAGCACACACAACGCGTGTATATGTGTCTTTATTTTCGTATTCAGCGTTTTTGAGTTTAAATGAGTATTCATATGCTTCAGTAATTTCGATATTAACAACATCAATATCGTGGTAGTCAGCCTGTTCACCGAAATATCCTTCTGCGAATTTAAGTTCATTATCAGAAAGCATATCGCCCTTCTTGATACTGCTTACAGTGATATTTTCATTGCGTTCTAACATATACTTGTAGTCATTTTTCTCCTCATAATAATTGTCAGTTTTTTTGTATTGCTTAAGAACATCAGCAGGCATCGTTACGTTTATGAAATCATCAAAAGCATCTGTTTCATACATTGCTTCGGTGTATGTCTCAACAGCCGCCTTGTGGGAATTCTTTTCCTTATTTTCAGCGTCTTTTTTACTGCCGCTAATCACAACGGCAATCACAGCAACAGCGGCAGCTATAAGCATAACTAACATAAGAACAACAATTTTCAAGTTCTTCTTTGACGGCGGTGCAAATTCATTCATGTTATTTTCGTTAAAACCATCCATAATAAACCTCCTGATTTTGCAGATATACCGTGATTTATACATTATACCACAGAATACGTAGCGTGTCAAGAGATAAAGGACACAGCAAGCCGTGTCCTTGAGATTGTAAAAAATGTGAATTTCGTTTCGGAATTGCAGTCACTGCACGACGTGATCCTGCATTCAGCTAACAGCTTAATTACGCATTAAAAGAGTCGCCCTTGACATTCAGGAATTTATGTGGTATAATCTGAAAATGAAAATCATTTTCAGTTTGGAGAAAAGTATGAAAAACGATTCAGGATATAATACAAGACAAAAGGAAAAGCTTCTTTCCTACCTCATCTCAAAAAAGGACGGGCATACAAACGTTGCCGGAATCAGTGCATATCTCGCTGCTGAGGGAACTCCCGTGGGTACTGCGACAATATACCGTCAGCTTGACCGCCTTGTCGATCAGGGGCTTGTCCGCCGTTATACCATTGACGGCAAGACGGGAGCGTGCTATCAGTACGTTGACAGCAATGACGGATGCCACCAGCATTTCCACCTGAAATGCAAGAACTGCGGTGTACTTATCCACACCGACTGCGATCACCTGTCCGAAATAAATAAGCATATGCTTGCACATCACGGATTTACTGTGGATTCCTCCATGACAGTCTTCTACGGAATATGCTCCGATTGCAGGGGGGATGCCGTATGAGACGATATATCTGCATTTTTACAGCAGCAGTCCTGATGATTTTCGGATTTCTCACCGGATGCACACCTGCCGCAAAGAAGGACGGCGATAAGCTTTCGATTGTGACGACGTGCTTTCCGCCCTATGATTTCGCAAGGGCTGTTGCCGGAGATACTGCCGATATAACAATGCTTCTCAGCACCGGAGCTGAAGCCCATTCCTACGAGCCGACTCCGCTTGATATCGCTGAGATACAGAACTGCGACATCTTCATCTGTATAGGCGGCGAGGACGAGGTCTGGGTGGACAAGATACTTGATTCTATCGACACGTCTGATATTGAGGTTGTCCGGCTTATCGACCACGCTGAGCTTCTTGAGGAAGAACCTGTCGCCGGAGCTTCTCCGGACGGTCACGATCATCATCACCACCACCATCACGAGGAGCATGACGATCACGGCGGCGAAGTCAGTGAGGAACACGCAGACGGCCATATATGGACATCTCCGGCGAATGCAATGAGGTGTCTTGAAGCTGTGAAAACTGCACTCTGCGAGACGGCACCGGAGAATTCCGACCTCTACAATGCCGGTTACAGAAGCTATAATGACCAGCTTGCCGGACTTGACCGTGAATTTTCTCAGCTTATGGAAAATGCGGAGCATAACGTTATTGTTGTTGCAGATCGTTTTCCTTTCCGCTATCTTGCCCACGATTATGGCATGGAATATTTTGCGGCTTTCAGCGGATGCAGCTCTGAATCAGAGCCGTCCGTGTATACAATGGCTTTCCTTATAGACGAGCTTCTGGAGCATGACATGGATACGGTTTTCTGCCTTGAGTTTTCGACAAGAAAGCTTGCAGAAAAGCTTGCAGATGCTGCCGGAGCAGAAGTCCTGACGCTTAATTCCTGCCACAATGTCTCAAAAGAGGACTTTGAAGACGGCGTGACATATATTGACCTTATGTATGATAATCTGAAAAATATCAAGGAGGCTCTTTCGTGAAAAAAATACTTGAATGCGATAAGCTCAGTGCAAGCTACGACGGCACAAAGGTTCTTAACGGACTGAGTTTTTCCCTGAATGAGGGGGATTACCTATGTATATTGGGCGAAAATGGCTCCGGAAAGAGTACTCTCGTAAAGTGCCTTCTGGGAATAAAAACTCCCGACAGCGGAAAAATAATTCTTGGTGACGGGCTTAAATCAACGGATATAGGATATCTTCCGCAGCATACAAATCTTGCAGCCGGATTTCCGGCAACAGTTGCCGAAGTTGTGATTTCCGGATGTCTCGGCAGAAGGGGACTCCGCCTGTTCTACTCCGCAAAGGAAAAGGAAACAGCCAGACGTGCAATGGAGCGTCTCGGAGTTGCCGACCTTGCCGACCGCAGCTGCCGTGAGCTTTCCGGCGGTCAGCAGCAGAGAATGCTCCTTGCAAGAGCAATGTGTGCCGCAAAGAAGCTCCTTCTTCTGGACGAGCCTGTTTCTGGACTTGATCCTGCTGCCACAGAGGAAATGTATCAGCTTATAGACGACCTCAACAAAAAAGACGGCATGACCGTTATCATGGTATCGCATGACGTTGTAAGATCGCTTGACAATGCCAGCAGGATACTTTGCCTCTGCTGCAGCGAACACAGCTTCTTCGGCACACCGGAGGAATACGCAAATTCCCACATAAGCAGCAGATTTTTAGGAGATTGAATATGTCAGAAAATATCAGATTAATGTTTACTCCCGAATTTTTCGGGGCAATACTTCTTCCTGCCATAATCGGCGGACTTGCAGTAACGATATGCTCGTCACTGCTCGGAGTAACGCTTGTTCTCAAGCGGTATTCCATGATAGGCGACGGACTTTCTCACATAGGCTACGGAGCACTTTCTGTTGCGGCGGTAATGAATCTTGCACCGCTTAAGGTTGCACTGCCGGTAGTGATAATCGCTGCATTCATACTTCTGAGACTCAGCGAAAGCAGCAAGCTCAGCGGAGATTCCGCAATTGCATTATTCTCAACGACTGCTCTTTCTGTCGGAATTCTTGTTTCCTCGAAAGCAGGCATCACCAACGATGTAAGTCATTATATGTTCGGAAGTATTCTTGCTATGAGCAAAAGCGATGTTATCCTCAGCGTTGTGCTTTCAGTTATTGTGATTGCAGCATTCATCCTTTTGTACAACAGAATATTCTCCGTCACCTTTGACGAGAATTTTGCAAGGGCAACCGGAGTAAACGCAGGAATTTACAATATGATTTTTGCCGTGCTTACGGCTGTGACGGTCGTACTCGGCATGATGATGATGGGGGCACTTCTGATTTCGAGTCTGATAGTAATTCCAACGCTGACAGCAATGCGGATATGCCGCAGTTTTCGTGGAGTTGTGCTTACGGCGGGAGCCGTTTCTGTTGTGAGCTTTCTTGTCGGAATGTTCATGTCACTGCTTCTGAATACAGCTCCCGGAGCAAGCATTGTTATCGTGAATGTAATATTTTTCCTGTTCTTCAGTCTTCTTGGGACGCTTTGCCGGAAAAAATCCTGACATCTTCTGTTTCGTCCTCCGGAATATTCGCCGGAACGGACCCTGAGGGAATGTAAATCTTTGTATCATCACAGCACATCTTAAATCACCTCCGCTTGTTCAGGCAATACCGCACAAAGCACGCCTGACGGCTTTGTGTGGTATTGCCTTTATTATCTGTTTCTGAGGGAAAAATATACGCTGGCCGTGCCTATGATTTATCTCATGAATTTGTGATATATCTCCGTACATATTTGTGTAAAATGCCGAATTTTGGCGAAGCGTGCTGTAATATTCAGCGGATATATTGACAATATGATAGTTTTGTGATAAAATCAACACAGAAGAATTTTTTTTCAAATATTTTTAATTCTGGAGGTTTTTACTATGGCATTTTGTACACAGTGTGGATCACAGTATCCCGATGGCGGATCATGCACAAATCCGGCTTGTCCTGGCGCTAAGCAGGCAGCAGCACCGGCAGGCAACGCTTTTGACGGCGGCTTCAATGAGGCAATGGATAAGGTGAAGAAGAACAAAAGCACTATTATAGGTGCAGTTGTTGCATTTATCGTTCTTATTCTTGTTATCGTATTCATTAGCGGTCACACAGGTGCTAAGGGTGCAGCTAACAAGTATGCAAAGAATGTTTACAAGAAGAGTGGTTTTAAGAGCGTTTCCAAGGTAACAATGCTTGACGACGCTTACAAGGAATACAAGAAGTCCGATGATTTCGATGATGACAAGGATGACTTCAAGGACATGATCGAAGAAATGAAGGACGAAGATGTCAAGATCAAGGTTAAGAGTGTTAAGAAGGGCAAGAAGCTTAAGAAGGCTGCACTCAAGGGTGCAGAAGCTTACTTTGAAGAGCAGGCTGAGGAATACGATGTTGATGACGATATCGATGTAAAGAAGGGCTACGAGTACAAGATCAAGTGTAAAGTAAAGGAAGATGGAGATTCTGAAACTGAAACAACAAAAATCTGCGTTGTTAAGGTTAAGGGTGACGGCTGGAAGGTAATTCCTATGTCAGCAGACTTCCTCTCCATTGATGAAGATGACTTCGATTTAAGCGATTTCGGTTTCTAATTTAAAATGACAAAATTATCCGGAGCTTCGGCTCCGGATTTTTTTGCAGCTTGACGCTGCAACCGACACCAGCGGTGTCCCCGAAACACGGTCCCATGTGCTGACGAACATTCCTATGTATGGCATAATCAGTAAAAGCTCGCTCGCTTAGACTATTACCTCAGCAGGCAGTTTGAAGCTGCACCCTGTTCACGTTTCTGTGCTTAGCACTATCTCACCACACAGAATGAATGCGAAGCATGGAAACGTGTATTGTGAGTACCACTGGTACTCTTGACATAAAGGCTTTTATGTGGTAAAATGTAAAATATAAGAAAATCTGCGGAAAAAATGCAGAAAACAAGGAGGTTTTTTATTATGGCATTCTGTAAATATTGCGGAACACAGTATCCCGACGGCGGCACCTGCACAAATCCTGCCTGTGCCGGAGCAAATCAGACTCCTGCCGTAAACCAGAACACAAACCCATTCGCACAGACGGAACCGTCTGCACAGCCGCCCAAAAAGAATTCAAAGGGTGTACTTATAGCACTTGCAATTGTGGTAGTTCTCATTATTGCGTCAGTAGTTCTACTCGTGATTGTTCTCAACAACAAGAAAAAGGACGATAAGAAAAAGGCGGATTCCCACAAGTCGGCAGTAGAGTTATACGCTGAAAATAGGTATGATAAAAATGGCTTCGCGACTGTTTCAGAATTGACTATGCTTGAAGATGTTTACAAGGAATACAAGAAGTCTGACGATTTTGATGACGATAAAGATGATCACAAGGAATGGATCAGCGATATGAAAGACATTGATATTTCTGTTGACAGTGTCAAGAAGAGTGATGAGTTGTCAGATGAAGTCCTTGATGCCGCTGAGGAATACTTTGATGATCAGGCTTATGATTACGATGTTGATATCGACGATATTGAGGTTTCCGATGGCTATGAGTATAAGATTGAGTTTGAGTATAAGGAAGACGATGAAAAGGATACTATTACTCAAAACGTGTGTGTTGTTAAGGTAAAGGGCGATGGATGGAAGGTTATTACTATGGATGCCGAAGACCTTGAATATTATTACGGCTAAGATTATTTATATATAGCGGGATTATCGTGGAGGTTGCAATGGGAAAAACTCGTGAAAAAACAGAGATATCTGATGGAAAAAAATCAAAAGTCTTGATCATTATTGCACTTCTTCTGGCAGTCGTTTTAATATCCGCTGTTGTCATTGTTATTCTTGTGCTGAACAGCAAGGATGAAAAGGCTGAGAAGAATTCTCACAAGGCAGCTGCTGAAAAATACGCATCCAGCCTGTATAATAAGGAGCGTTTCGGTGATCTTCAGGAGGTCCAGATGTCTGACGAGGTTTTTGAGGCATACCGGAACAGCGATGACTTTGAAACGGACGAAACCAATTACATCGCTATGGTTGAAAATCTCGATAAGGAAAACATGAGTTTTGATATCAAGAGTGTAGAAAAAGGCGATGAACTCTCTGAAAAGATGCTTTTCGGTGCGGAAGTCTATTTCAGAGAACAGGCTGAAACGTATGATGTTGATTTAAGCGGAATCTCTGTTACGGAAGGTTACAGATACAGTATTGAGCTTGATGTGATATCCGGCGAGAACAAGACTTCCACAAAGCTTGAACCGTACATTGTGAATATCAAGGACAGCGGCTGGAAGCTGATTACCGGTTCGCTGACAGATCTTGAAGAATATGCGGATGAAGGCGGATACAAAGAATAATCATAACTAAGAGCGAACAATTGAACTGTGTTCGCTCTTTTTTAATTCATAATTGTGGCGTTATCGATGTCCCGTTAATTAAACAATAAATTGACAGGACGTCGAGGATGCTGTTCACTATATTATTATTCCGTTATAATTATAATGAGTGAGCTTTTACTGACCATGCCGTACAGCGTCACGTTGCTTGACAATTTGACAAAATTGTGATATAATACAAAATATTATAGAATATCTGAAATTAAGGGGGATTTATCATGGATGATATCAGAGACATTTCAAACAGTACAGGCAACACTCAGCAGAGCACAGGCAATACTCAGCAGAATACCGGCAGTCAGCCGAATATGTACGGACAATACGGACAGTACGGCTACGGACAGAGAACTCAGTACGGCAGCTACGGACAGAGACCAGATCCGCTGGAGGATAATCATCCTGTAATTCCGGTAAAGGAAAAGAAGAAAATAACACTTCCGGTTATTATTCTTGTAGTCGTAGTACTGACTGTTTTTGCGGTTATGATGATAACGCTCGGACCGGCATATTCAGCGGCAAGAAAATACGGAAAGGCTCTTGCAGACGGTAATGATCCCGAAAAGATAAGCGAAATGATTTACCCTGAGAATTATCTTAAGAGTTCCGGCGTTGATTATGACACTTACACTTCAAGTATGAGCTCAGTTCTTTCGTCGTTACAGTGTATGGGCGATATAAAATTCAAAGGCGTAACAATCGGTAAGAAGATTAAATCCGGAGATCTTGATGATATCGAAAAATACTACAATTTCATCTTTAGTTATTCAGGCTACAATAAAAACGTCAGCTTAGAAAAGGGATATGAGATAAAGCTGAAATTCAAGGTTGACGGCTCAAATCAGCCGTATGAATGCTGCGTTGTAAAAATGAAGGGCGAGGGCTGGAAGATATTCCCTATTGAGATTAACGAGCTTACAACCATTATGAGTACGATTAAAATGATTGAAGATATGGGACTGCAATACTGATACAAAAAAGATTAAGGAGGATTTATCATGGATGACATAAGAGATCTTTCAAACAGCACGGGCTCAGAACAGAACAGCAGCAATACTCAGCAGAATAACGGCAGTCAGCCGAATATGTACGGACAGCGGACTCAGTATGATCAGTACGGTGGTTACGGACAGAGACCGGATCCACTGGAGGATAATCATCCTGTAATTCCTGTAAAGCAGAAGAAAAAAGTATCACTGGCAGCTATAATTCTTGTAATTATAGTACTGGTTGTTTTTGCGGTTATGATGATAACTCTCGCACCTACATATTCAGCGGCAAGAAAATACGGAAAGGCTCTTGTAAAGGGCGAGAGCGTTGACAAGCTCAGCGAAATGGTATTTCCGGAAAAGCTCGTAAAGAATGGCGGAGAAGTCTACGATTCGTACAAGGGAGTTGTACAGGACGGTCTCGATGAAATCGAAAGTCTTGGCGATGCAAAGTTCAAGGGCGTAAAGCTTGGCAAGAAAATCAAGTCCGGCGACCTCGGTGATATCGAAAAATATTATAATATCATCTGCAAGTTCGCGTCACTTGATGTGAATGTAGAAATCGAAAAGGGCTACGAATGTGAAATAAGATTCAGTGCCGGAGGAAGCAACTATTATCAGAAGTGCTGTATAGTTAAAATGAAGGGCGAAGGCTGGAAGGTGTTCCCCGGATCGCTCAGTGAACTTCAGACTGCTATGATTATGCTTGATAGAGTTCAGGATCTCGATTTCTGATAAAAAAAACCGCACAGAAATATTCTGTGCGGTTTTTGTATTGTTTTTTCAATGGAAGTATGCTATAATCAAGGAAGAAGCATTTCAGGGGGGTGCAGGCATGGATACAAACCGTGATCTCAATTACAGGCTTTTCGTTCAGAAGGAGACAAATTTCACACGCACGGATATCCGGACTGAGTACGACAGATACACAACAGTAAGCAGCGGAGACGTTGAAAAAGTACGGGAGAACTTCAAAAAAGCAAAGGCGAATTTCGGCGAAGGAAAAGGCGTTTTGTCGGATGATCCTGTCCGGAATAATATATATCATCTTGTGGTTTGTGCCGCAATGATATCACGCTTGTGCATAAATGCCGGAATGGAGCACGATGTTGCGTATACTTTGGGAGATATCTATGTGAAAAGGGCGGATAAGTGCAAACGGGCTGAAGATGTTCTTGATATTATGGAGGAAATGCAGATAGATTTCGCTACACGAATGAAGGAATTGAGAAAAGTCAATGCGATATCGCTCCATGTGAGGAGATCAATCGACTACATATACGATCATCTTCACGAGCCTGTAACGCTCAAGGAACTTGCAGAACGTGAAAAGCTGAGTACGAGCTATTTTTCCAAGCTTTTCGTGAAGGAAACAGGCTGTACAGTCAAGGAATATATTATGCAGGCTAAGATATCAACGGCAAAGAATATGCTGAAATTTTCCGATTTTCCGATACTTGATATATCGCTGGCACTCGGATTCTGTACGCAGAGTGCGTTCACAGCGGTATTCCGCAAGCATACCGGAATAACTCCGGCAAAATACAGGGATATGTCTGTTATTGATTCGTGATGCGTTTTAAAGCCGTCAGCTGACAATTATCTGTCTGTTTTTTCAGTAAACAGCATTGACAATAAAAATGTAATGTTGTATAATGATTTCATGGCAAAGATGAAAGGAGATGCATTCTATGCGTTCAAAGGGAACAAAGACAATCACAGATAACCGCAAGGCACGTCATGATTATTTCGTCCTCGAAACTTATGAGGCTGGAATTGAACTTGTCGGAACTGAGGTAAAATCTATCCGTCAGGGTACCGTTAATCTTAAAGATTCATGGTGCTCGATCGACAAAGGTGAACTGTGGATAAAGGGAATGCACATTTCTCCGTATGAAAAAGGAAATATCTTCAATCGTGATCCCATGAGAGTTCGCAAGCTCCTTATGCACCGCCGTGAAATAAACAAGCTTTTCGGAACAGTCAAGCAGGACGGACTTTCGCTTATTCCTCTGAGCCTGTATTTCAAGGATTCAAAGGTAAAGGTTCAGCTTGGTCTCTGCAAGGGTAAAAAGCTCTACGACAAGCGTGACGACGCTGCCAAAAGAGACGCTAAGCGTGAAATTGAGCGCAGCATGAAATCAAGATAATAATAACGCCCCTCGAATGAGGGGCGTTTGCTTTTAAAGCTTTGCATTTACAGCAATTCTGAATATTTCTGCCACGTCATCGGAGGAAAGGCTTACAAATCCGCGTGTTTTTTTGTCACCGAGACCAAGCTTTTCCACAAGAACGGGAATATCCTCAGATTTAGCACCGAGTTCAGCGAAATTTATTGGCATACCGATATCGTGAAGGAATCTTCTGAAGCATCTGATTCCGTTCATAGCTGTTTCTTCGGGCTTTTCAAAGTTCATTTCGCAGCCCCAGATTCTTACGGCAGCCTGAGCGAATCTCAAAACGTTGTGATTCATAACGAATTCCATCCATGCCGGCATAACAACGGCAAGACCGGCACCATGAGCACAGTCGTAGAGACCGGAAAGCTCATGCTCAATTTTGTGACTGTTCCAGTCCTGAGATCTTCCGACACCGACAATGTCGTTGTGAGCAACGGTTCCTGCCCACATGATATTGGCTCTTGCCTCGTAGTTCATGGGATCAGCGATAACTCTCGGAACTTCCTTGACCATAGTCATGAGAACAGCCTCGCAGAGTCTGTCGGTGATTTCGACTTCTGATGTATTTGTAAAATAGCGTTCAAAAACGTGAGCCATAATATCGGTAGCACCGCAGGCTGTCTGATATGCGGGGAGAGTGCAGGTCAGCTCCGGATTGAGGATAGAGAATCGAGGTCTGAGAAGATCAGAGCCGACATCTCTTTTAAGCATACCTTCTTCTTTAGTTACAACAGAGGCACCTGAGCCTTCGCTTCCGGCGGCGGCGATAGTGAGGACGGTTCCGATAGGGAGAGCCTTTTCAACTCTCTTGCCTGTGCCGTAGAAATCCCAGAAATCGCCGTCATACGGCACACCGAGAGCGATTCCCTTTGATGAGTCGATACATGATCCTCCGCCGACTGAGAGGATGAAATCGACTTTCTCACGGCGGCAGAGTTCGATTCCCTCGTAGATTTTTGTATCACGGGGATTAGGCTGGACTCCGCCAAGCTCAACGTAGGGGATATTTTCTTTGTCAAGCGAAGCCTTTACACGGTCAAGCAGTCCTGATTTTACAACAGAACCGGAGCCGTAATGGATAAGTACCTTTGTACCGCCGTATTTTTTGATATATCTGCCGGATTCATTTTCTGTTTCCCTGCCGAATACGAATTCAGTGGGACTGTAAAATTTAAAATTTTCCATGTTTTTTCCTTTCATGGCTGATATGAAGCCTGTGTTTTCTTTTTTTTGAAAACCAAAAGTTCGGTTCTCAGGAATATTATATCATCATTTTAAAGTAATTGCAATAGTAAACAGAAATTTTTTAACGTGTTTATTATAAATCGGCAATATGTCGGACGAGGGTTTACAGATCCAGATTGAGTATGTGTAAAAAATATATAGGCAATGTAGGGTGCGATGCCCACATCGCACCGTAGACATATTACATTCATAACGGGCGGATGTAGGCATCCGCCCCTACATAAGAAATAAAACAGAAAATATGTTTGCCAACGAAAATTGTACACATACCCAGATTGACAAACAGTTGACACATTCGCCGATATGTGGTATAATGTTTCGGGTAATACTGCACAAAGTCCGCTCGATTGCTTTGTATAGTCTTGCCATGGGAATTTTCAAAACAGGAGCTGAATAATTTGAAAAATACATTTGGTTCAAGCGTTTCGGTAACTATTTTCGGCGAGAGCCACGGAACAATGATCGGTGCTGTGCTTGACGGCATTGCTCCCGGTATCCCAGTAGATGAGGAATTCATCGCTGCTCAGATGTCCCTCAGAAAAGCCGCAGGCTCTATCTCGACAGCACGTCATGAGGCTGATAGGGTGAGGATAGTAAGCGGCGTTTTTAACGGAAAGACTACGGGGACTCCCATTACCTTCATTATTGAAAATCAGGATACAAGAAGCCGTGACTACGGCGAGCTTGCGTACAAGGCACGTCCCGGACACGCTGATTTTACAGCGTCTGTGAAGTATCACGGCTATCATGATTTCAGGGGCGGCGGACACTTCTCCGGAAGAATCACCGCAGGTCTTGTGGCGGCAGGAGCTGTTGCTATAAGTGCTCTTAAAGAAAAAAATATCAGAATAGGTACACACATCCTCTCATGTGCCGGAGTATGCGACAGGGGGTTCTCAGACAATCCCGAAGCTGATATAGAAAAGCTTGCGGATTCTGCATTTGCTGTTCTTGACGACAGCGTAAGAGATGAAATGATTTTAAGGATAGAGGAAGCTAAAAGCAACGGTGACAGCGTTGGCGGCAGACTTGAAACGGCTGTGACAGGACTTCCAGCCGGAGTCGGCGAACCGTGGTTCGATACCCTTGAAAGCGTTCTTTCGCATATAATTTTCAGCATTCCGGCTGTAAAGGGCGTTGAATTCGGTGATGGATTTGCTCTTGCAGATATGATGGGGAGTCAGGCGAATGATCCCTTCTGCTCACAGGATGGAAATATTGCTACAAAGACGAATCACTGCGGAGGAATCCTCGGCGGTATATCAAACGGTATGCCGATAATAATCAGAACAGCGATCAAGCCTACACCTTCTATATACAAGGAACAGAATACCGTAAATCTCAATACAGCGGAAAACACAACGCTTGTCATCAACGGCAGACACGATCCGGCTATAATCCACAGAGCAAGAGTTGTTCTTGACAGTGCAGTTGCTCTCTGCCTGTGCGATCAGCTTGCACTGAGATTCGGCACAGACTGGCTTACAAAATAAGTATAAATTCTGAAAGGAAGTAAACATATATGGCAATGAACATTATCAGACAGCTGCCTCATCCGTCAGAAATCAAGGCGGCTCATCCTCTTACTTCGGAGCTTCTTGAAGTAAAAGCAAGACGTGACGAGGAGATCAAAAAGGTTTTCAGAAGTGAATTAGACAAATTCCTTCTTATTATCGGACCATGTTCCGCTGACAATGAGGACAGCGTTCTTGATTACATAACACGTCTCCGTGAGCTTCAGGAAAAGGTGAAGGATAAAATCCTCATCATTCCAAGAATCTACACAGGTAAGCCTCGTACTACCGGTGACGGCTACAAGGGAATGCTCCACCAGCCAAGTCCCACTGCCATGCCCGACCTCAAAAGCGGAATTATTGCTGTGAGAAATCTTCATATGCGTGCCCTTGCTGAAACAGGCTTCAGTGCTGCAGATGAAATGCTTTATCCTGAAAATTACAGCTATCTTGACGATCTTCTTGCATATATCGCAGTAGGAGCACGTTCTGTTGAAAATCAGCAGCACCGTCTTGTATCAAGCGGAGTTACAATTCCTGTCGGCATGAAGAATCCTACCGGAGGTGATATATCTGTAATGATGAATTCGATTACTGCGGCTCAGCACGCTCACGCATTTATTTACAGGGCAAGCGAGGCGAGAAGTGATGGAAACCCCTATGCACACGCAATTTTCAGAGGATATGTCAACGACAAGGGACAGTCCTTCCCGAATTACCACTATGAAGATCTTTACCGCCTTGCTGAGGTATACGCAGAGAGAGATCTCAAAAATCCGGCTCTTATCGTAGATACTAACCACTCGAACTCCGGAAAGCAGTACCTCGAGCAGATTCGTATTGCTAAGGAAGTTCTTCACAGTATGCGTCATAGTGCGGAGATCAGCAAGCTTGTAAAGGGACTGATGGTTGAAAGCTACATCGAGGACGGAAGCCAGAAAATCGGCGAGAATATCTACGGTAAGTCCATTACCGATCCTTGTCTCGGCTGGGAAAAATCAGAAAGACTTGTTCTTGATATTGCAGAACTGTTATAATATAATGAGTAATTATTGGGGCGGATATCATTCCGCCCTTTTAATGCGTAATTCGTAATGCGTAATTGGCACCGGCGGTGTCCCCGATATACGTTTCCGTGCTACGCACTCACTCTGTACGGCATGGTCAGTAAAAGCTCGCTCGCTTAGACTATTACCTCGGCAGGCAGCATCATGCTGCCTTGTGCAAAGTTTATTATTTTTCTATTGACTTATAGCTGATTTTGGTATATAATATAATATGAGAATCTGTAATGATTCAGCAAATTATAACAGTCAGGAGAAAACGGTATGAAAAATATTTTATTTGCAGCATCAGAAAGCGTACCTTTTATAAAAACAGGCGGACTTGCCGATGTAGTCGGTGCACTTCCGCAGTATATCGACTCCGGTGAATTTGACGTAAGGGTAATTATGCCTTATTATACCTGTATTCCCGAAAAATACAGGAATGAATTCAAATATGTGACTCATTTTTATATGGATTACGGTATGCACCCTGAAAATCAGCACGTTGGTATCATGGAATATGAATACAACGGCGTGAAATTCTATTTTGTGGACAACGAACACTATTTCTGCGGAGATACACCGTATTCCTCAGACCTTAAATGGGATATCGAGCGTTTTACGTTCTTCTGCAAGGCAGTGCTGGCAATCCTTCCGGTAATAGACTTCCGTCCTGATATCATCCACTGCCATGACTGGCAGGCTTCGATGATTCCGGTATTCCTGCATTCAACATTTGCGACAAATCCTTTTTACAGCTCAACAAAAACGGTAATGACTATCCATAACCTGAAATTTCAGGGTGTGTGGGATGTCAAGGCATTCAAATACAATACAGGACTGCCGGATTATATGTTCACTCCGGACAAGCTGGAATTCCACAAGGACGCCAATATGCTCAAGGGCGGTCTTGTCTACGCAGACTATATCACAACGGTCTCCGAGACCTATGCCGAAGAAATTAAATACCCCTTCTACGGCGAACAGCTTGACGGACTTCTTCGTGCACGTTCGGCTTCTCTGCGTGGAATCGTCAACGGTATTGACTATAAGGTTTTCAATCCTGCTGACGACAAACAGATCTTTGCTGAGTATAACTCCAAGACATTCCTGAAAAAGAAGGCTGTCAATAAGGAGAAGCTTCAGGCAGAGCTTGGACTTCCCGTTGATAAGGATAAGTATATGATCGCTATAATCTCACGTCTCACCGACCAGAAGGGACTTGATCTCGTGAATTATGCCATTGAGCAGATCTGCGACGAGTTCACACAGTTCGTGGTGATAGGCACAGGTGATCCCAGATATGAGAATATGTTCAGACATTATCAGTGGAAGTATCCTGACAGAGTTTCTGCGAATATCCTTTATTCCGATGCTCTTGCACATAAGCTCTATGCTGCCGCAGACGCGATGCTGATGCCCTCGCTCTTTGAACCATGCGGACTTACCCAGCTTATCTCGCTGAGATATGGTACAGTTCCGATTGTAAGAGAAACAGGCGGTCTTAAGGATACAGTCCAGCCCTACAACGAAATTGACGGCTCAGGTACAGGCTTCTCGTTTGCAAACTACAACGGCGACGAAATGCTCGGGGTTATCAATTATTCCAAGCATATCTACTATAATCACAGGGAACAGTGGAATAAGATGGTTAAGAGAGGCATGGAAACTGACTTCTCATGGAACAGCTCTGCACGTCAGTACGAGGGTATGTACGACTGGATGATCAACTGGTGATCTATGGGGAAAACGGAACTCAGAGGTGCCGTCTTTGATATGGACGGCGTACTTATTGACACAGAAAAGCTCTATGTACGCTTCTGGCGGCAGTCGGCGGCGGATTTTGGCTATAATATGACTGTCGAGGATGTTTTCGGCATACGCAGTCTTGCAAGAAAATACGCTAACGTGAAACTGAAAGGTATATTCGGTGAGGAATTCCCATACAATCAGGTGCGTGAGCACAGAACTGAGCTTATGGACGCATATATCGCAGAAAACGGCGTAGAAACGAAAAAAGGTCTTTTTGAAATTCTCGGATATCTCCGTGACAGAGGAATAAAAATCGCTGTTGCAACTGCAACTCCAAGGGAGAGAGCAGTGAAAAGGCTTGAGGAAATCGGTGCTTTGCCATATTTTGATGTGATTGTCGGCGGTGATATGGTTCAGAACGGAAAGCCGGAGCCTGATATATATCTGAAAGCTGCTTCTGAGCTGGGACTTCCACCGGAAAGCTGTGCCGCCTTCGAGGATTCTCCCAACGGTATAAAAGCGGCTTATTCAGCGGGATGCCGGGCAGTTATGATACCTGATCTCACTTCGCCGGATGAAGAAATACTTCCGATGCTCAGTGCGGTATATAATTCTCTTGAGGAAGCAGTCGGCTTCTTTGAGGATGGGAGGTGCTGAAATGCCGAGCGTATCTGAAATTTTTGAGATACCGAAGTTCTACTACTTCAACAGCGGAAATCACTACTCCGGAAGCAAGGGTGATTTCTCTTACAAGATCATTACCGGAGACAGCCTTAAGGCAATGACGTGGCATGGGAGACTCTGTTCCATGAAAGCACAGATTGAGCACGAACAGGAGTTTGAACGCTCCGAGGAAGGCTTTGCCGCAATGGTAAAATGGCTTGAATCCCTCTGTTGATGATGTTACTTTTATAGGGATTTATACACGTATTTATTGAGGAAAACCCTTTTGAAAAAGGGTTCTCCCAACGGGAGCCTGTCCCCTCTGGCAGCATAGCTGCCATCTCCCCACTTAGTGGGGAGTAATCCTCAAACTCCTTTCCTAAAACTTTCAGTATTAAATTTCCGCCTG
>JAFXCR010000046.1 GCA_017516465.1 Ruminococcus sp. | reverse complement strand
CTGCAATACGCAGAGCTGTGTCTTTTGCAGTATATGGAAGAATTGAACCGACAGTTGCTGATTGATGCCTATTCGTTTCTACGGTGCTTTTTTGTTGCTCGTTTGTTTCGTACAGTGTTTGAAGCCCCTTTTCCGATTGCACGGGAAAGGGGCTTTTTATGTTACTTACCTACCCTTGGCTGTGCATGACAGCGAAATATCCGTAAGCTTCGTTTTGATTCAACCGAAAACAAGAAATCAAAACGGAGGTATTACAAATGAAAAATTACTTTAAGAATATCAAGGAGGTGCTCTACAGCGATTTTACAGGTCCGAAGTACATTGTGGCTACTGACGATCCGCAGTTCAAGCAGAAACATGGATGATACAGACATATATGAACGAGGAAATCTTTGAGAAATTGGAGATGTCTAAGACAGAAGTGACAGAACTTACACTTCGTGACCTGCGCTGTCCGAACTGCCGATTTCTGATTGACAAGGTTTATTCAGATAGGAGGTATATAACCATGGAAGAAAACAAATGCATTGCACATGATAGATTCAGAGTAACACCGACCGGTCGCAGAGAACCCCTCGCACAGGGATACGGCCTATACGTTCCCGAACCCGTTGTAAAGCTTTCGGACGATCATTGGACACCGGAAACAGTAGCCAAAATTCTCCGAAATGAAAAATATATCGGCGATCAACTGTTTCAGAAGTATTATACTTCGGACACAATGCCATTCAGAGAATTGCCGAATCGTGGGGAACATCCGCAATACTACTACAAAGATAGAAATGAGGCAATCATGATTCAGGCAGATTATCTATCAGATGCAGAATATATCTCTGTATTGCTAAAGCATCCTTATTTGTAAGACCGTCACTATTGCCGGAAACATCTGCATTTACCGCCCCCTGCTCTGTCATAGCATTGTTTTCAGAATCGCCAACTGCGTAAGCATCAGGATTTCCGATAGACTGCATTACAAGAACTGCATCATTAAGAAGAACCTGTCCATCGCAGTTTGCATCTCCCATAAGAATTTCATTTTCATTAAGATAATTGATTTTCAGCCAGTTTACATTGAAAAGATATCCGCTTCCGCCTTTGAACACAAGATATATATCATTTATACCTGAAACAGGCTCTATACTGCACTTCTGAGTTGCCCATGTCTGCCAGCCTCCGGTAGCATCAACATCCATCGTACCTATAAGTTTACCATCAGGCGCACCAAGACGAATTTCGATTTGTCCGCCGGCATTATTAGCACCTACACGGATATCAAGCGAATCACAGCCTTTTCCAAAATCCACATTCATGAATCCGATGTAATCTCCGTTTTCAATGAATGCTACATCTTTTCCGCCTTCACTGCAGTCTTCTATATTAATTCCTGACTGTACTGTGTAATTTTCTGCTTCGATTACTCCATCAACAGGTTTTATTGTACCGATAACATTTACTCTGCAAGTTGCTGTAAATTGTTTATCACTGGCTTCGAGAGTTGTTGCAACAATATCCGCTGAACCCGTAGCGTGAGCTGTTACAAGTCCATTTCTGTCAATTGACGCAACAAGAGGATTTGATGAAGTCCATATAACAACTTTTGTACTTGCATTATCCGGCTTTACAGCAGCAGTAAGTTCAGCAGTTTCCCCTTCGTTTAATGCAAGCATTTCGTAATTTAGACTTACACCTGTTACATTAACGAGAGGTCCGTCAAGTGTCCATTTGGCTCTTATAGTAGGATTCCACTCAGGCATTACAAATGTTGTGCGTGCACTATTTGCATCATCAAGAGGAAGCTTGATATCGTGATATCCGGTTTCCCAACCAGCGAATGTATATCCTTCTCTTGTCTTGGCGTCAATTGTAACTATTTCGCCAGGTTCATGGTATTCAACGATAGAATGTCCCATAGAATCACCAACGTCATTTATAGTGAGGACGCTTGTAAGAACTCTTTTGATTTTCAATAAATGCAGATTTCTTGCACCGACAGCTTCTATTTTAGTATCTCCAGACGGCTGTAATTTAAGTGCAAGAAGCTGATCGAGGTCGTAACCTTCAAGGATTTTTATGCGTATTGTTTTGCTTCTCTCGCCGGCTTTGAACATGAGAGAAGTACTGTCAACAAAGCTAAAATCCTTATTAAGCTGTGCGTCACCTGCAACAGGTACAACTTCAAAATTCATTGTTTCTGTCGCCGGTTTATTTAATTTTACTTCAATTGAAATAACTTCGCCTGGTTTTGCATTGGAATTAAGCTGAGTGAAACTTACATTGATATTTTCTGTAAGTCCAAGATTTTTGTTGTATCCTACATCTGTCTTAGGATACACAGCATAAGCTCCTCTGTTTACGCCGTTGTCACCGGAATTAATTGCCGGACTTCCGGATTTAAGACTGAAATCGCCTCCTGCCGGATCCACAAACATAGGATCTTCACCAGATTCAGTTTCTGAACCTATCTGTGCGTTGAATGCATCTACTGTAATTGCTGGCTGTTTTGGTGACATGTATCTTACGAAATCGTCTTTTCTTGTAGAATACCATTGATTATTTCTGTAAATCTGAGGACCGCCGCCCTTTAAGTCTATTCCGTGCCACGGATGGAAACCATTTACAGATGTTTCTTTTATAAGAATTCCTGAGGTGTCATTTTTATTGTACATACTGTTTTCGTCTTCGTATGAAATGTTATTTCTCACCTCGTCACGCCATGATCTGTCAAGACAAATTCCCTGTTTAAGATTGTATGCAACGTTATTTATCCATCTTGCATTCCATGTCGAACCTGTATCCCAGAAAGCTGTGAAAAGTCCTGATTCAATACGCTGTGCCGGAAAATCAGTAAAATATTCTGATTCTCCGATCATTCGCTTATTTTCATCAAGAGGCTTATTGTAAACGATATTTTCATAAGCCCAGTTTCTTTCGCAGCCTGATTCGTTAAACATAAAATATGCAGTATTATGTGCTACATTTCTGAGTGCAGTAAAATCTCTTACACATATATCAAGCCATATTGTACCGCCATTTACTGAACCACCTGAATAATTGAATGCAAACGCATTATATTGATTATTTTCAAATCTTCCTCCAAGTGTTGAAGACTCCGAGCCGGTATAATCACCGTTCTTTCCGATTGCACCGATAAATGTATTTTCTGTGATTATATTATGCTGTGAGCTTCCGTCATAGCAGAGTGTTTCTCCGTAAATACTCTGAAAATGATTGTTTCTTATAACGTTCAGCTTTCCGCATACCGGTATTGTAACATCACCACGGAATACGCCATTCATTGTCCAATGCCATGGACTGCTGTAAACACATCCCAGATTTTCAAATCTGTTATTGATTACAACGTTTCCAGTACCGTTTATATTTATCGTATTGCGGGCATATTTGTAGTCCTTGAATACAAATCCTTCGATCCATATATAATCACGCTTGGAAAGATTGAAAACATCAGTAAGCTCATTTTTTCTTCCGGCTATTGAGTATTCAATACCAGCATTTGTGTAGTGCTTTGTCTGTTCTTCAGTCCAGCCTGTATCCCTTAACCATTGTGCTTTTACATCGGGAGTAATCGTAGAACCATCAAATTTATCGTTATGCTTGATTATTACTTTTCCAACATCTGCCTGACTCTCCGGTCTGAACACTATCATCGCATCCTCAGTTCCGGATTCTTTAGGACGTATATTTTCTTCAATATACGTTCCCGCACGCACAAGAACAGTCGTACCAGCAGTTGCTTCATCAGCGGCTTTTGCTATACTTCTGTACGGATTACCGGAAGAACCATCGCCGGTATAATCACTGCCATTTTCAGAAACATAAATTACTCTTTCACTTTTTGACTCTGCTTTTGTTTCGGATAAACGAATTATCCCTATATTAAGCAATAAAACTGGTATCATGAACAAACTTAACAGTCTGAAATCAGAGTTTCGGTTTCTTTTCTTCATTTTATAACCATCCCTTTCTGTTTTGCTTGAAGATTAGCAGTTTTAAATATTTCTTTTCCAGTTCAGAAACACAAACCACTTTATTTAATTTTATCATGTTAATACAATATTTTCAACCTATTAAATGCAGAAATAGCAGATATTTTATTTTTATGAAATAGAAGCATACAAAAAGGTATGCTTCTATTTCATATTATTAATTTTCAAACGGAAGTTCTCCGTTATCAACAACAGACTGAACTGTCTGCGAAATAATATTAATACTAAGTGTGTAACCGTTTACAGGAGAATTCTTCAACGGTTTACATAATGTAATCAGCGGCGTTGTAGTTTGTCCTTTACCAAGAATGGATTTATAATAGTAAAATCCGTCATCTTTTTTATTCCAGTCACTGCTATATGTAATATTGTAATCTGTTCCTTCAACTGGAGTTACAGCTAATAGGTTTCCGTCGGCATCCTGCCATGAGGTAACTACCATTGCACGGACATAAACATCAAAATCATTTGTATTTGTTACTGTAACATCCTTCTTTTCAATTATATAATCATTGTTTTCAGGATCAGGAGTTATATTTTCATTTATTGACGGAACACTTTTTTCCATCGCTGTAAATGAATTTTTAACCGTAGACGTTTCCAGTTTCATTGATGCAAAGGATTCTTTTATTACGAAAATTGCCGCAATAAGAAATGCAGACACGAATATAGTCAGCATTAATTTAAATTTTTTTATTCTTATCATACCGTGTCTGCACCTCCTTTCAGCTTATAGCTGAGAATTTATTATTGATGTTTTTCTCATCGCCAAGAAGCTTGTTTTCGTTCCGGTTATTTGTGAATTCAATAGTTTTACTATGATCATCAGATGAAATGATAACATTCTTGGATTCAGGAGTGTTATATTTCCATGACCAGTCTGCAATTTCAGTTACAGTATATTCACCAATAGGGATACACTCAATCGTTACAGAATCATTTCCGGTAACTGATACTACCATTTCAATATTTTTGTTCTGATTATCACCTGTAATCTTAAACATAAATGTTTCGTTCTGCTGAACATTACCAGTTTTTGTAATTGTTAATGAACATGGAGTTGCTTTTGCGTAGTAAGTAGCTTTACTGATAACTCCGTCAACAGCTTTCGGAGTAATTCTGTTGTCACCACCTATCCATTCCTTAGGAACAGGTTTAGTACATTCCTCATCAGAATACCAGCCGTCAAAGTAATGTGTAACGGCAATATGCGGAACTGAACCATTTACAGTGCTTGCGTGTGAATTTGCACTGTTCAGTGTAGGTGTAACATAACATCCGCTGATATTTGTTCCGACAATACCATTTACAACAATGCGGTAATTTATTTCTACCGGTTCAGAAACGTAATAGAAAGTTATCACATTATTTCCGTCTGTAACGATTTTACTTTGTGTCAGTCGGCTTTCATCGGCATCACTTCCGTCAACGTGATAACCAATTTTGAGAGCTTCTTTCTGCATTGCATTTCCGTAGAAACGGTCTCCGTATTTTTTACTGCCAGTCTGAGAAGAATTCTCTATGCTTCCGAATAACCATTTATCAGTTCCAAGAATCTTATGCTCAACAATATAATCATGAACTGTCAGCTTGTAATAAAAACGCTGAACAAGAATTTTATCATTTTCAAGTGTACCCGTAGCAGTATAAACATCACCGTTTAACGTATAATCAGTTATCCATTTATCTCCTTCCAAAGGTTCAATTCCCTGTCCCTGCGTATTCACCCAGTCGGCACTGGGATCAAACTTATGTCCGGTATAATCAAAAGTATGTCGGCTGATAACATCATTGGCATTTCCCGTTGAAAACTCACGAACCTGAACTGTCCATGTACCGTCAAGATTTTCTGTAAGGTGTTCGACAAGGAACATAGGGGATTGATTTTCAGTGTAGTAAAAATTAATAATATTGTATTGCGGATATGCTGTCAGGACAATACGTTTCTGATATTCATCCGGAACATACATATTGATCATCTTGAATCTTTCAGTTGTAACGGCTTCCATTGTGGATTTAGTCAGACTTTCAACCTCAAGATTTTCAGTTCCGTTCTCAATTGTCTTAAACATATTATTCCCCGTTGAAGTGTTGATGTAATTTACAGTATACTGTACCTCATCAAGATGAACATAATAGAAAGTATAATCAATGGTATAAGTATATTCATCGCCGCCAGTATAGGGCGAACCGTCCATATTAACTTTAGTAATTTTTACAGTAGGATCAGTCAGATCTGTATCCTCTGAAAACATTATAGCGTGGCTTGCAAGCTCAGGGAAATAACCTGTATTGTAGCCTTCCCACAACTCAGGAAGAGCCTTTGCGGAAAATGTTTTTGTTCTGCCGTCCTGAAGCTGTCCAACAGTATCATCAGCAATCTGAATACAGCTATCCATATCAAGGACGTATTTTCCATTACTGAGAAGATACTCGCCGTTACTATCCTTTAAAGCATTTGCCCCTTTATAATGAATTGTATAGCGAATCATCTTTTCAGCTACCCATTCAGCATAGATTTTAAGATCTTTGTTGACAGGCATATTGTTCGGAAGAAATGCAATTTTTTCATTTGTTGTTTCATTCAGATAGAACCAGCCAACAAAGCTGTATCCGTCACGGCTGATCGTTGAAGCGTAGTTTACAGGCTCACCGTGAGGAACATCAACATTATTATTTCCATTATCTCCGTCAGGAATAGCGATATCTCTCATCATGTCATTGTATGTTTCATAGAATGTAACATTATGAGAAGTTTTTTCCCAGTACGCATAAACAGAAAGATCCGCGTCATCCATACGAAGTTCATCCCATTTTACCTCTACATAAGTACTCGGAGAAAGTGACCAACCCTTGAAGGTATAAGCATCTTTTTCGTATCTTGACGGGTAGTAATCACGCTCCATAACTTCAGCTGAGATAGGCTGTGCATCTATAATTTTCTGACCATATACAAGTTCAGAATTTTTTATATTTGTGTCTATATTATGGAAACTGAGTGTATGCTGATTTCTGATATAATAGAATACCGAGTTCTGAGTTGAAGTCGTTACAGTGCCGGGTTTTTCAGCAGCAATAATGGATTCCTTAAGATGTACGCCATAATATTCATAGGGAGTGATCTGAGTCCAGGTATTATATGCCATTTTATAAGTGATAAGAGGCTGTTTCACATATTCAATGCCATTATGTAATACTGTATTGGTTTCTTCGCCAGGAATTGCAGAATAATATATGTGGAAATACTGATCGTTAAGCTGTTCATTTGCCCACCATGCAACGAATTTAGTTCCGTCGGGATCGGCAGGATCGTTCATTATTTCCGCAGATAAAGTTGTGTAAACCTTCAGAGTAGCATTGTCGCCCTTGTAGGTACGATACTTACAGCCGTCAAGAGGTGCCCATTCAGGAGTTGAAAAACTGCTTACCGTCGGAACAACACCAGTAGGCCATAGATCTGTGATTATCTGATTGTATTTCACATCATTAAGCATCAGATAATGATATTCAAAGTCATTTATAACATCAAAACCATATGTATAACGATCATCGTTGACTTCAGGCAGTGCTGCGACATTATATCCCCATGTCATGTTCTGAGGTTGGGTATTTGTTGTGGCAGAAGCAAGCTGTCGTTTGTCAACATTGTATATTAAAGGAATTTGCAGTTGTTCTGAAATAACCAGATTATTACCGCCGTCATCGTACACATGATATCCGCCGGCATGAGTCATACTTCTGCCGCCATGCTGATTAAGGTATTGTCCGTTCTGTCCGATTCGCCAGCAGTTCTGACCGGTGACCCACATAATGTCGACTGTCTTTTGAGTTTCTGTAAAATTAGCAGAAGATGATCCGATTTCCAGATAGTACCCTCTGTCATCAGTGACATAATATGAATTACCGCTGACATGCTGGAATTTAAGGATACATAAATCAGAATTATTAGGATTACCGCTTAAAATAAGCTTATTTTCTGTGTTTTGACTGTTGGAAAGAACACAGTTGGATTTATTGCTGGAAATTTCATACCAGATAAAATAATCACCGTCAGGCAGAAGACCATTGCCGTCAGGGTTTATATTCTGATAATACTGTTCCATCTCCTCACTAAAAAAGCGTGCATAATAAAATTTAAGATTGTATGTATTACGCTTATAATAAACATTAAGAACTGTTGAATTATCACCCATAACTACTTTTGAAGTTTCACTTTTTTCATCATTGAAGGTGAAGAATTCATATTCATATCTTGTCGGAATTGCACTATATTTACCGTTTGCATTGATTGCTTCCTGAACTACACCAGTAGAAAATTGGAGTTTTGATGTATCAAACGCATCGAGGTCAGGATCAAATGTGATAGTATCACCTGATTTTGCAGATTGAGTTACAGTTCCCCAGTAGCTGTAACCATCATCGTTGGCGTTTTCTTTCCAATAGATAACACTATAAGTAGCATCAGCCTGAATCCACTTTGCTTTATAGGTAATATCAAAGTCAGGAATAGACGCTGCATTTCCGCTTTTAAGCGTATTTGCTATTTCTGCTGCTTTTGCAATTTGTTCAGCACTAAGTGAAGTATCATTTGTGATTTCCCAGCCGTCGAAAATGTAACCTGCTTTGCTTGGAACAGAAACCTTAAAATCAGTACCATAACGTGCATATACAGGTTCAACACCGTAACCTCCGTCAAGAAGAAAGTTTATAAGATGATATTTTCTGTCGTAGTAAATTTCGAGAATTGTAGAACCATCCGCAGCGACAGTTGTATCACTATACTCAAGCATTGTAAAACCTTCACGTTCAAGGTTAAGGTTTGTTGAATTTGAAATAACAGTACCTACAAGAGCTTCTTTTATAATGGACTCGCCAAAAGAATAGAAATCATCATATTTATTCTGGAAATAGGTACTAATATGATAGGGAGCCGGCTGAGGAAGATAAACAACGTAAACAATGTGATTCCCGCTTATATTTTTAATATTCAGAGTAATGGATTCACCGTTTGTGAGAGTTGTTTCATCTGCATTTACGAACCAGCGGTTATCGGTTGAATTCCAGTCAGATTCTTCCGCAAGATAAGCTTTATAGCCAGTGCGGACAGGACTTGAAACTTCTGCATCGAAATCAGTACCAGCAGCAATTGTTGCAATATAGTCGTTAGCAACGGAACCAACCATATCCGGCGATTCGTTATGATACAAATATTTAATTGTAACAGTGTATGTTATAAATTCATTTTCAGCTTCATTTGCTGCATCCTTCACAGCAAATGAAGAAGGAACAGAAACTGTGAGCTGTTCTTCAGGTGGATCCGCATCAACTATTCTTACTCTGATACTGTCACTTACAATCACTTTTTCATTCTTTGTTACTTCACAGCGCAGTTCAGATGTGTTATCAGCTCTGAGAAATTTTTCTGTCAGCGTATAGCTGATTTCACACGACGCTGAAGTTTTGTCATAAATATCGACCCATTGCGATAAATCGGGCATAAAAATCTGCCACTGATACGATTCTGCATCTGTATCGCTGATCGAAACTGTTTTCTTATGATTGACAGGAAGTTCAATCTCAGTTACTGCAATTCCGTTGTAAATAACGTGTATCTGAGCAGATTCGGAACGAACAATATTGAAAGGAACCATACAGATAAGCATGACTAAAGCTATGATAAGAGAAAAAATCCTTAAATTTACAGTAGTATTTTTCATCTGTATTCCTCCTTTCTGATTTTAATCAACCGTCTGATTTTCTCTTGAAAAAGTCTGCTCAGGAGTTTCGTTACTGAGTTTCTGATAAAGATATGCAGTAAAGTCAAGATTAAATGCTTCACCATCATACTGCTGTGAGACAATCAAAACATCGTCTTTAATGATTTTTATAGCAGAATTGAAATCATTCTTTGTATATACATAGACATTGTCACTGTTATCAAGCTTTTTCCAGTGATCACAAAGAGAATAAACAACACTATCAGGAATATCCTTTTCTTCTATCATGATAAAAAGATATGAAGGAACTCCTGTCTTGCCGGTTACTGTTACTTCTGGATCTTTAGGAATATTAACACCGGGCATTACTTTATAACTATTTTCAAGTACCTTTTGAGATATATCCAGTTCATATTTTCCGCTGTCTGTAATATTCGCCTTACTTTCATTGAGTGTAATATTCTTTGCGAGTTCGGATGAAAATTCTACTGACCCTTTAAGATTTACTTTACGGACGAATTTTGCTTTCAGACCGGCAGTAAAAATAGCAACAGCAGTAAGAACAACTATTCCGATAACGAGGAGAATATGTCTGTTTATCAATTTTTTTGGCATATAACCCTCCTTAATCTATCTGCGTGAAAGATATCACAGCGTCAAAATATGCTGATAGAGAAGAATTCTGTCCATTATGAGTGGACATTATCCTGTCATAACATTCTTTATTAATAGTTATTTTGAGAATTTCAGTTACTCCTGTCATATCACCGGCTGAAAGATCTTCAAAGTTACCGAAATTTATTGAGGCTCCGTTATTATTTTCTTTAACAGTATCGTTGAATGTGAATACTGCTCCGCTGAGCATATCATCAGGAAAAGTGATTTCAAGACCACAGTTTACATCTACCTCTGACGGATTTGAAAGTTTTATCTGATATTCAAAGGAATATGCGGTCTGCAAACCGTCAGAATCGAAAACCCATGTATCCTCAGCAAAACTTGCAAGCGGAGAAAATTCAGCCACAGCAGCAGTGGTCGGTGTTGTATGCTTTGTTGTATATCTTGCATAAAGCCCTGATACAAGATAAATGGAAATAAGCGTCAGGCATATCAGAACTGCGGCAAGCTGTAACGGTATATTCAATTTTGAACGTGACTCCGTACGCATTGCTCATCACCTGCTTTACTATTTATTCTGATTCCGTTGACTATTCATCCTTCAGTCGTCTTATTTCTGCCTTGATTGCGTCAATATCCTGATTATCCTTTTCTTTTTTACGGCGGAAGGACATTTCTATAAAGAGAAATGCTCCGATTACAAGTAGGATGATTCCGACTGTGGATTTCAGAAAATTAACTATGACTCCAAGAAAAGGAATTGTCAAAACAACAGTTCCTTTAATATTCTTCTTGCTCATTGGTTCATCGGCTGTATTATTGGCATCGCCTTTTGTAGTGATCATCTCATCTTTTATATCAATAATTCGATGAACGATGAGTTCCGAACCTTTCTGATATACGACAATATCACCGATTTTATAACTATCATCCTCGTGAACTATAATCACATCGTTTACGCTGAGTTCGGGCTCCATGCTTCCTGAAAGAACAACAGCTGAACCATATCCGAAAGGCATCGGCATAGCATTTCCGACCAGTGTTTCTGCGTTCCATGAATATATTTTTAGTCCGATAACAATTGCTATAAATGATATAAGAAATATATGTATTATGTTTTTGAATTTTTTCATATAGATTCTTTTGTCTCCTTTTGTTTATCTTTCATAAGGAAAGAAATAAAAAGAATCAGAAGTGCTGAAACGATGATCACAGTATAAAGCTTTACATTGAATCGGTCGCCTGTCTGGGGTGGAAGAATTCCGGAATCCTCAGCTTTCGGATCTTCACTGTATGAAGCAGTAGTATTGATTCTGATGTGAAGTGAAAGATCATTTTCAGCAGCGAGATTTCCCAGCATTGTATCATACTCGTCATTCCCCTGTTCAAACGGCCATTCCCATTCAAGAGTATACACGGCATATCTTCCGGCTCCAAGGGAAGCATACTTATGGACGTTATTGAGTTCCATAACGGGTACTTTTTCGTTTACACTTCCGGAAAGATAATTGTTTTCGTAATCCCAGACACGGACTTTTACCGGAATTTCCAATTCTGTACCAGTTATCCATGATTCCATATCAAGATTGTAAGCAAGCGGAACGTCCCCTGTATTTGCAAGAGTAAAAACGTATTTATTGGAAGTTCCGGGAGCTATAAGCTTATCTTCATTTCCATTCTGACCATTTACTGTAAATTTATTTTCGTTGTTTTCGTAGGATATACGAAAAATCTCGACATCAGTTTCAGCCTGCCAGACAGTTTTTTCATCATATGCAGAAAATGAAGGATTAGACAGTGTAATAAATCCGGATTTCTGTTCGACAGGAGCCGAAAGACTGTTCTGAGGTTTTCGGATTACTTTTACAACAGTATCGCCTTTTGATTCGGTAAGCGGAATAATATTTGTGAATTCCTTTTCTGAATACTTGCTTATATGACTGAAAAGAACAGCCAATGACGCTGCTTCGCACAGCAGAAGCAGTATTACGATGATACCAAGTATTCTGCTTTTACTTTTGGCAGCCATTGCTGTTCCTCCTTTCGTTTCCTCAGTATTTGAGGCAGTCCGAGAGAGGTCAGACCGTCGCAAATACCGAAGAGGCAGGCACCGCCACAAGTGCCTGCTTTCTCCGATTAATTTTTAAAGATCAGTCAACCTGAGTTACAGAAACAGTAAGCTCAATGTTTGTGTTCAGATTATAGTTTGCAGTATCTATACCTGTAACTGTTCCGGCAGCAAGATCTCCAAGGAGAGTATCTGCCTGATCCTGATCCTGTTCAAATGCCCATTCCCATGTAAGTGTGAAGTTGCCTAATGAATCTGCCAGATTAGCTCCTGCTTCATAATTTTGATTTTTATTAAGTGCCTCTTTAATAGCCTGAAGATTACCTTTTACAGGCGTTTTTCCTTCCTGAGTAAGTGTGTATATGATGGGGTAGTAGTCAGCATCTAATTCGAAATCATCATCTGCACTTGTTGTCATGTCGGGATATGTACCTTCTTTGAGAAATATATCGGCAGATGTATCTGCAACCTCAATCTTAACATTAACATCAACCTCAGGAGTACCTGTAATGGAGAATGATAATCCTTCATCATTTTTTGTACCAGGAGCAACTACATTATCAGCTGGATTACTAAGAGACTTTACAGAAATACCGGTATCTGCATCAGTAGGTGTGTTATCAGTAGCATCGAGATAATTCTTACCGAACAATGAACCTTCAGCCTTAACTTCAACGCCAAACTTTGCTACTCTTGCAGTATCTTTAGCAGAGCCAGAAGTAACGTACTTAGCGTAAGTACCGCTTACAATACTTGTTGTGAGCATAGTTGCAATCATAAGACCGCCTGCTGCACGCATTGAATTATTTTTTTTCATGAAATTAACCCCTTTCGTATGAAATTTTGTTTATTCCTCCCTCGGTCTGCACCTGGGAGATATTATATAATCCATCTCCGATGTGGCAATCGGGGAAGAATAACATAACATGATTAATAAAAGTTTATTTGCTTTCTGAATCATTGGATTCAGTCTTTTCAGCTTCTGCCTTCTTCGCTTTAAGAGCTTCAAGCTCGGCAAGAAGTGCAGCTGTATCCTTCTGATTTTCCTTTTCATAACGTCTGCGTCTGATAATGTCATAACCCACAAGAAGAATCAAAGGGAGAATTACACATATTACAAGTCCGGCAGTACTCTGCATGAACATTGCGACATTTCCGGCACCTGGGATTCTTGATTTGTAGATTCCTACAAGTTCATCTTCTGGAACAGCCATTTTATCTTCTGTGTTGTTAGCGTCACCCTTTGTACGGAAAGAAAGTGAGCCGTTTTCTTCAACAATTTCTGTAACACGGTGAGTAAGTACGCTGTTGCTTGTACTTTCAGGGTCAAAGAAGGAAATCACATCTCCGACCTTGACATCATCTCCATCGATCTGCTTAACGATAATTAAGTCTCCGTCCTTGATTTCGGGTTCCATAGAGCCTGTAAGTACAATCAATGGACAATATCCTCCTATTTTCGGAACATCATCTTTATTTGTATGGCTTTTAATAATAAGTGTAATATTAATAATTAGTATCGGAACGAGTATCACACAGATTATAATTCCGATTATAGTCATAATCTTATGAGATCTTGTTGCTTCAGCATTTTTTGAGTCTTTTTTTTCATTCATTTTTCAATCACCTTTAGTTTGAATTTCGTTAATTTTTATATTTTTCTTTAAATTTATTTTAGCATGATTTGATGTATTTGTCAATATCATTTTAATTATAAAGAAAAATATTGTCTAATTTCATAAACAGATAGAAGATGATATGTGCATTTTAACAAAATTAATTTAATAAATTATATACCTTTAAAATGTAAGCATCAGTAAATTCTGGATCTTCTTTTTTCTTATGTCTTTTTATCTGCTTAATTTTACTTTACTCTATGCTGCCATCTACTGAATAAACGAATTATTTATATGTATTTTATAACTGATTAAAAAATCAACCCGTGCAGAATCATTATGATTCTACACGGGTTTTATCTTATTGATTTAAGAATAATATGAAGGATTATTTATTCTTCCATTGCACAAATCCGTAACTTTCAAGAATACTGAAGAACTGCACAAGACGTTCATAAATTGGTTTGGCTTTATCACCAAAATGTGCCTCTACTGGCTCCCCTATATCCATAATGGTACGTTCACCGTCCATAAGCGGCCATACAAAACTTCCTATTTCATCAAGGTGGATATAAGATATCTTTGGCTTTTTAAGCAATTTCTGAGCAATACGATTCATTGCACCAGTGTTGTGTACCTCTAAAGTCACAATACCGTCTGAATCTGCTGACCATTCAATACCGTCTGGACGTGCCGGAATGCGTTCAAGATAATTTTCTTCCTGCTGTTTGCGACTCATATTACTTAGTATCCTTCTTTGTTTTCTTCCACAGTGAGAACTTCATAAGAACAAGAATGATAAGTCCGAATACTACGATACTACCAATATTACTTACAACAGTCGGCAGATTCATTATCTTGGAAAGATCCATAGCTTCTGCCACACCAAATACAGCAAGAAGTGCCAGCAGAATACCAACAAGACCTTCACCGGCAATCATACCGGAGCAGAAAAGAATACCGTCATTTACGATTTCCTTCTTCTTGTTTTCTTCCTTCTTCATCTTATCAAAACAAAGACGAATAATTCCACCTACCATGATACAAGCATTCAGCTGTACAGGCAGATAAACACCAATTGCAAAAGGTAATACAGGAATTCCGATAACTTCTATAAGTATTGCGATACAAGCACCTACAATAACAAGTCCCCATGGTAATTCTGCATTCATAACGCCTTCAACGATCATCTTCATGAGTGTTGCCTGTGGAGCACCAAGTTCCTCAGAACCGAATCCCCATGCATTATCGAGAAGATACAGAGTACCTCCGATAGCAAGTGAAGATGCAAGAACACCGATAATTTCACCGATCTGCTGCTTTTTGGGAGTGGAGCCGAGAAGGAATCCAGTCTTAAGATCCTGAGAAGTATCACCGGAAATAGCGGCAATAATACAAATGATAGAACCAATTGAAATAGCTGCTGTCATACCTGCTGCACCAGTCATACCTGTTGCTTTAAGAATCAGTGTGGAAATAAGAAGTGTAGCAATCGCCATACCGGAAACAGGGTTATTACTGCTTCCTACAAGGCCAACCATTCGTGATGAAACAGTTGCAAAGAAAAATCCGAAAACAACAATAATCAAAGCACCGAAAATGTTAACGGGTACTGCGGGGATCAGCCAGATAAGAAGCGTAAGCACAGCAATAGCTCCAAGTACAACCTTCATGCTGAGATCCTTTTCAGTACGCAGTGTGGAACCGCCTGAGCCGCTGCCCATGCCCTTCATTGCATCTCTGAATGTACGGATGATAAGCGGCAGCGATTTGATAAGGCTTATAATACCTCCGGCTGCAAGTGCTCCGGCACCGATGTAACGGATGTAATTTTCCCAAATACCGCCAGCACCTTTAGCTTCAAATATCTGGGAAATTGATAATTCAGAGCTGGGATAAATAACTGCATCTCCGCCAAACATTACGATAAGCGGAATAATTACCATCCAGCTGAGTACACCGCCGGCAAACATAAATGACGAAATGCGGAATCCGCAAATGTATCCTACGCTCATTACCGCCGGATATATCTGTGTTCCAATTTCACCGGCAAACCCCTTTACACGAAGCGAAACCTCAGAGGGAACAGCCTTTATACCGTCAATAATAAACTTGAATACTGCGGCAAATCCCATACCGGCAAAAACGGTAGAAGCATTTGAACCGCCTTCTTCACCTGCAAGAAGAACTTCTGCACAGGCAGTTCCTTCCGGATACGGAAGTACACCATGCTCACGAACAATAAGAGCATTACGAAGCGGTACCATAAAGAATACACCGAGTAGACCGCCGATCATAGCGATAAGGGTTATCTCCAGAATACCCGGCTTGTCCATGTCGAACGAATCATCTGCAGCCCATAAAAACAGTGCCGGAATAGTGAAAATAGCACCAGCCGCAACAGATTCACCGGCAGAACCGATTGTCTGAACAAGATTACTTTCAAGTATCGAGTTCTTTTTCATAATTACACGAATAACACCCATGGCAATAACTGCTGCCGGAATTGAAGCTGATACAGTCATACCAACTCGCAAGCCAAGATACGCATTGGCTGCACCGAAAATAACAGCCAACAGTATACCGATCACGATGGACGTTACTGTTAATTCCGGCGTGACTTTTGATGCTGGAATATAGGGTTTAAAGTCTTTCTTTTTATCCATTTTAACCTCCTGATCGTCATTTATAATGACGCTGATAATATATTAATTATACCATAATTAAGCACATATTGCAATAGTTTTGTGCAATTTTATTCATTTTACTTTATATTTATCTGGAACGACGAAGTATTTCCTTCACGTATTCCCAAACACGGGCAGCTGAAGCTACATCAAGACGCTCATTCGGCGTATGAATATCTGCTATATCCGGACCAATCGACACTATATCTGCATTATGTATCTTCTTAGCAAACACACCGCATTCCAGACCAGCATGAATACCAGAAACATCAGGTTTTCTGCCGTATTGCTCCTCAAAGACCTCAACCATAAGTTCACGCAAAGGAGAATCCTGACGGTATTCCCATGAAGGATAATCTCCGGACAACGTCATTTCCACAAAATTAATCTCATTGCCGATCGATTCCGTAAATTTTCGTACAACTTCAATAACTGATTCCTTGCCACTTTCCGTATTACTGCGTATAAGGAAATCACAACTCAGAAGTGTTCCGTTATGTTCAAGAACTCCCATGTTAAGCGAAGTTTCAACCATGCCGTCAATACTTTCACTCATGCTCTGAACACCTGTCGGGAAGGATTTCAGAAAATCCTTAATATATTGCAGATAGCTTTTATTTTCAATATACTTTACTTCTCCCTTTGTATTTATTTTCTTTACTGAAAATTGCAATCCAGAATCGGTTTCGCCGCCATAATTCTTATCGTTGCACAAATTGACAATCTGTTCAAATTCATCAAGCTTATCCTCATCTGAACCTATAATTATTGAAGCATTCTGCGGAATTACATTCATCTTTCCTCCGCCACTGATAGTTCCAAAATAGCAATCAAAGATATGCTCAAGCGGTTTGCTGAGCATTTTAAAAGCGTTAAGCCTGCCTTTGCCGATATCTGCTCCGGAATGACCGCCAAGCAGACCTGTAACAGAAATCTCGTATTCATAGCTTGGACTATATTCTTGCGGATGAAGTTTAAATACGCAATGTGCTGTAATTCCTCCGGCACAGCTGACAGTTAGTATCCCCTCCTCTTCTGAGTCTATATTCAGAATCTTTGTACCACTGACAACCGACGGTTCAAACTCCATTGCTCCATACATACCCGTTTCCTCATCACGGGTAATAAGTGCCTCGATAGGTGGATGTGGTATATCGTCACTATCAAGCAAAGCAAAAATGTATGCCAGTGCAATACCGTCATCTCCACCCAATGTAGTTCTTTCCGCCCAAACATAACTTCCGTCAGTAACAAGATCAATCCCTTCTGTCTCCATGTTTTTCTTGCAGTCTGGTGTCTTTTCGCACACCATATCCATGTGACCTTGTATAATTACAGGTTCGCTGTTTTCATAGCCTTCTGTTCCCGGTGCATAGATTATTACATTTCCCCCTGCGTCGTGAATCGACTGCAAGCCTCGTTGTTTTGCAAAATCCATACAGTATGCTGCAATTTGTGCGGTATTTCCGGAACCATGAGGTATCTGCGAGATTTCCTCAAAAAATTCAAATACCTTTTTCGGTTCCATTCCTTGTAAAACGTGCATAGTATCCTCCTGTATCCGCATAATATCTATCAGCGGTTTATAATATATTACTATTATACACGATAAATTCACTTTTTGCAAGCAATTTAGATATTTTACCAGTCACCTCGCACGCACAGTCCCCCTAATCAGCATACAGAGGAAGAAATAGAATTAATAAAACGTATGCGTTAGAATAACAAGCACGCGGGCTTAGTCGTGTTCTGGATTAAGCTTCGTCAAATGGCTAAACACGTTCTATAACGAGTTTATGGAGGGTACTTAAGAAGCTTTAACTTCAATCTCCGAATCTTAAGTATATACCGAAGCCGTATAAGAAAATACTGCATCTGGGTCGAAAAGTTCAGATAGATGTACAATTTGTTCCTGATGCCTGTTAGTCGGAGACGCTAAATCTGAGGAAAGTAAGTTCTATCAATACGCAGCCATAGATGGATACTCAAGTTTTCGTTATCTGAAAGGCGTTACAGTCATAAATTTACCAAGCGGTTTAGCAGCTCTGAAAAGGCAACTCCTACGCTTTTTGAGAAATTTCTCAAAAAGCACAAGCTCATAAAACCGTATTCTCCTCGGCATAGCGGCAAAGTTGAAAGTTCTCACCGAAGAAAAACGAGTATTTCTACGCTACTCAAACTTTCTACTCTTTCAAAGATTTTAAAAAGCAATTAGATGTTCATAGCAGAAAATACAACAATTTCTCTATGCGTCCTCTTAATTGGATATCTCCTTCTGATTACATCAAGTTTACCTTAAACACGTTATTTTTAAAATATGTGCAGGATTTACATTTATGAACAGCCGCATATTGTTATGCGTATAATCAAGATACAAGGCGTTCAAGAATAATCAAACACAGAAAAAACAGAGTTTGTAAAACAGTCTGTTGAAGAATATCTCAGTAGACTTTCACAATAGAGCATTGATATGCACGTTATAAACTAAAAGGACGCCTGAAATATCAGGCGTCCAAATTACTACCAAAAATAAAACTTAGTTGATTGATCTCTTTACATAAGATGTGTGGAGAATCTCATGAGCCTTGTGGCTGCCCGGCTTTTCAAGGAACTCATCGTAGAGAGCCTTTACAGCAGGGTTATCGTGAGACTGTCTGAGAGGCATAGAAGCATCGAGGTTGTAAAGAACCTTTGCTCTTTCAGATCTGAGATCTGTGAAGTTTCTGATGCTCATAGGCTGCTGAGGCTGACCGCCACCGTTTACACAGCCGCCAGGACAAGCCATAATCTCAATAAACTGATAATCAGCTTCACCATTCTGAACCTTCTCAAGAACTTCCTTAGCATTTGCAAGACCGCTTACTACTGCAACCTTGACATCCATGCCAGCAACATTGTATGTTGCTTCCTTGATACCAGCTGTACCACGAACCTCAGGAAGCTCTGTTACAGTCTCGCCAGTAAGTGTATAAACTGCTGTTCTGAGAGCAGCCTCCATAACACCACCTGTTGCACCAAAGATGACACCAGCACCTGTGGAGATTCCGAGCGGATCATCGAACTTCTCATCTTCAAGACCGAGGAAGTTGATACCAGCACGCTCGATCATTCTGCCGAGTTCACGAGTTGTGAGTGCAAAATCAACATCAGCAACACCAGCAGCGTTCTGATCATCTCTGCCGATCTCGAACTTCTTTGCTGTACAAGGCATAATGGAAACCATAACGATATCCTTAGGATCAATGCCCATCTTCTCAGCGTAGTATGTCTTAGCTACTGCACCGAACATCTGCTGGGGTGACTTACATGAAGAAAGATTTTCTGTCATGTCAGGGAAGTAGTGCTCACAGTACTTAACCCAGCCAGGTGAGCATGATGTGATAAGAGGAAGCTTTCCGCCGTTCTTTACTCTGTCAAGGAACTCTGTTGCTTCTTCCATGATTGTGAGGTCAGCAGCAAAGTCTGTGTCGAATACCTTATCAAAACCAAGACGTCTGAGAGCTGCAACCATCTTTCCTTCAACGTTTGTACCGATAGGAAGACCGAAGCACTCACCGAGACCTGCACGAACAGCAGGAGCTGTCTGTACAAGAACTGTCTTTGTAGGATCAGCAATAGCCTCAAGAACAGGCTTTGTATAATCCTTTTCAGAGATAGCTCCAACAGGACATACAGCGATACACTGACCACATGATACACAGCTTGTCTCACCAAGACCCATGTCAAATGCAGAACCGATATATGTCTTGAAGCCTCTCTCATTTGCACCAATTACGCCGATGCCCTGTGTGTTGGAACATACTGCTACGCAGCGGCGGCAAAGAATACACTTGTTGTTGTCACGGTACATATGAGCAGCAGAGTTGTCAATCTCGTACTCATTCATAACGCCGTCATACTTGGAAGCATCCTCGATACCGTAATCCTTAGCAAGCTTCTGAAGCTCACAGTTTCCACTTCTTACGCATGAGAGACACTTTCTGTCATGTGTAGAAAGGATAAGCTCAAGAGTCTTCTTTCTGGACTCAATTACCTTAGGAGAAGCTGTAAGGATCTCCATGTTGTCTGTACAGGGATATACACATCCTGCAACAAGACGGAAACCTCTGCCTTCGTTTACTTCTGTTACACAGATACGGCAGGCACCGATTTCGTTGATTTCCTTCATATAGCAAAGTGTGGGAATCTCAAAGCCTGCCTTGTGAGCAGCCTCAAGGACTGTTGTGCCCTTGGGTACGGAGATCTCTACACCGTTTACTTTTACTGTAATATTTTCCATCGTTATTCCTCCGCTTATTTCTTGATGATTGCCTTGAACTTACAAGAAGCAACACAAGCACCGCACTTCACGCACTTATCCTTGTCGATTTCCATAGCTGCAAGCTTCTTGCCGGGAGCAATATAATCTGTTCTTGTGATAGCTGAAGCGGGACACTGCTTAGCACATAAACCGCATCCGATACAGCTATCCTTGATGATCTCAAAACTGAGAAGATCCTTACATACGCCAGCAGGACACTTCTTGTCAACAACATGAGCAATATACTCATCTCTGAAGAACTTAAGTGTTGAAAGAACAGGGTTAGGAGCTGTCTGACCGAGACCGCAGAGTGAGTTTGTCTTGATGTGATAGCAAAGCTCTTCGAGCTTGTCGATATCTTCAAGAGTTCCCTGACCCTTTGTGATCTTGTCGAGGATCTCGTACATTCTCTTTGTACCGATACGGCAAGGTGTACATTTACCACATGACTCATCTACTGTGAATTCGAGGAAGAACTTAGCGATGTCAACCATACAGTTGTCTTCATCCATAACGATAAGTCCGCCTGAACCCATCATAGAGCCGATACCGATGAGGTTATCGTAGTCGATCGGAATATCAAAGTGCTCTGAAGGAATACATCCGCCGGAAGGTCCGCCTGTCTGAGCAGCCTTGAACTTCTTGCCGTTGGGGATACCGCCGCCGATTTCTTCGATAACAGTACGGAGAGTTGTTCCCATAGGAACTTCTACGAGACCTGTGTTATTGATTTTACCGCCGAGAGCGAATACCTTAGTACCCTTGGACTTTTCTGTACCGATACCCTTGAACCAGTCAGCACCATTGAGGATAATCTGGGGAATATTAGCATATGTCTCAACGTTGTTGAGGATTGTAGGCTTATTGTAAAGACCCTTTTCTGCAGGGAAAGGAGGTCTGGGTCTGGGTTCACCACGGTTGCCTTCGATAGATGTCATAAGAGCAGTTTCCTCACCGCAAACGAAAGCACCAGCACCGAGACGGAGGTCGATATCGAAATCGAAGCCTGTACCGAAGATATCCTTACCGAGCATACCAGCTTCACGAGCCTGCTGGATAGCAATGTTAAGACGATCAACAGCGATAGGATACTCAGCACGAACGTATACATAACCCTGATTTGCACCGATAGCGTAACCAGCAATTGTCATAGCTTCAAGGAGAACATGGGGATCACCCTCGAGGATTGAACGGTCCATGAATGCACCCGGGTCACCCTCGTCAGCGTTACAGCAAACATACTTGATGTCAGCATCAGGAACGATGTTTCTTGCAAGCTTCCACTTCATACCTGTGGGGAAGCCGCCGCCACCACGTCCACGGAGACCGGAGTCGAGAATTGTCTGGATTACATCCTCAGGAGTCATTTCCTTGAGAACCTTGCCGAGAGCAGCGTAACCGTCACGACCAACGTACTCGTCGATGCACTCAGGATTGATAACACCACAGTTTCTAAGAGCAACACGCATCTGCTTGTTGTAGAATGAAGTTTCTTCAAGTGACTTGATGTTATCGCCGTCAACAGTTTCTTCATAAAGGAATTCCTTAACAGGGTTTCCGCCGATGAGGTGCTCGTCAACAATACGAGTAACTTCATCGAGTTCTACACGAGAGTAGAAAGAACCCTCAGGGTAAACGATGAGGATAGGACCTCTTTCGCAAAGACCGAAACAACCTGT
>JAFXCR010000045.1 GCA_017516465.1 Ruminococcus sp. | reverse complement strand
CAGGCGGAAATTTTAGTATTAAAAGTCTTTGGAAGGGGGTTCGGGGGTGACTCCCCGCAGTGCGGGGAGATGTCCGAAGGACAGAGGGGACCGCCGCTGTTGGCGGAACCTTTCCTCAGAAAGGTTTCCCCCGATAAATACCCGTAAAACCTCTATAAAAGCATAACAATAAAGTTCTGGCTTTTTCATCAATAGCTGAAGATACCGGAGCCGATGAATTCACGGACAAGGGAATCAGCCGGAACGAAGTCATCGTCAAGCGGGGAGACATTTTCCATAACGGAGAGAAGCTCTCTTATTTCCGGAACATCTGTCATTTCCCTGAGACCGGTCATAAGGAAATCCTTATAGACCGCCGGTTCATAAGCCATAAACGTATCAAGATCGAAATCGGAGCGGTACTTATACGGCATTATGTATTTATTTTCGCCCTCCTCAACGCTGTGAAACATCCTCATTGTTTCACGGAGAGTACGCTGTCTGAATTTTCCGTCACGAATCATTCTGCGCATAAGTCTGATTCTTGAGGGGTGAAGAACGGTATTTCCGTCGGTAATTCTTGTTCTGACGCTGACGTAAATCTTACATACATGGCTGTCAGGAACTGTAATTACTTCCGGATTAAGTGCATGAATTCCCTCGAAAATTACGAGTTCTCCGTGATTTTTCCGGAATTTACCGCCGGATTCTCTTGCGGAGGTCACGAAATTATACTTAGGAAGCTCAACTTCCTCGCCGGCTCTTATTGCTTCTATCTGATTGCTGAGAAGTTCAGCGTCGACACGTTCAGGAGATTCAAGGTCTATTTTTCCCTCAGCGGCAAGAGTTTTTTCTTCCTCTGACAGCGATTTGAAGTAATTGTCCATGGAAAGCGTGTGCATTACAACGCCCGATTCTGCGAGGATACGGCTTATCATCATTGCAGAAGTCGTCTTTCCGGAACCCGAAGGTCCGGAAAGAAGAATTATAGGTCTTTCATCACTGTTTTCAACGATTTCTGCGGCTATTTTCCGCAGTTTGTACTGATATTCCTCATCGACATTGCGGACAAATTCCTCCGGCGATGAAATTCCCTGATTAAGTCTTGTTACTTCTATATTCATAAGCCGGATTATCTTACTTTCTTAGCGATATCGTCGATAAGCTTAGCAAGAAGATCGTTCTGTGTCATTGAACCGAGATCGCCCTCACGTCTTGAACGTACGGAAACTGTTCCCTCCTCGACTTCCTTATCGCCGATTGTGAGCATTACAGGAAGCTTTTCCATTGTTGCACTGCGGATCTTCCAGCCAACCTTTTCAGCACGGTCATCAATAGAAGCACGGATTCCAGCCGCACTAAGCTTTTCAAGAACTTCTCTGCCGTAGTCAAGATGACGGTCAGCAACGGGAATGATACGAACCTGTTCGGGAGACATCCAGAGCGGAAGTGCTCCGGCATACTTTTCGATGAGGTAAGCAAGAGTTCTTTCATAGCAGCCAAGTGATGTTCTGTGGATGATGTAAGGTCTGCGCTTTGAACCGTCAACGTCAACGTATTCCATGCCGAACTTTTCAGCAAGAAGCATATCAATCTGAATTGTAACGATAGTATCTTCCTTGCCGAATACGTTTTTATACTGAATGTCAAGCTTAGGACCGTAGAATGCGGCTTCGTCAATACCGATAGTATAGTTTACGCCGAGATTATCAAGAATCTTTGCCATGATGCTCTGAGCTTCTTCCCACTGTTCAGCAGTTCCCTCATACTTGTTCTTCGGGTTTGCGGGATCCCACTGTGAGAAGCGGAATGTACAGTCCTCAAGCATTCCAACTGTGTCAAGAGCATACTTTGCAAGCTCCAGACAGCCCTTGAATTCTTCTTCAAGCTGCTCGGGACGGAGAATGAGATGTCCCTCGGAAATTGTGAACTGACGTACACGGATAAGTCCGTGCATTTCGCCGGAATCCTCATTTCTGAAAAGTGTGGATGTTTCGCCGAGACGCATGGGAAGATCACGGTATGAACGCTGTCTGTTCAGGAAAACCTGATACTGGAAAGGACAAGTCATCGGACGAAGTGCAAAACATTCCTTTGTTTCGTCGTAGGGATCGCCGAGAACAAACATACCGTCAAGGTAGTGATCCCAGTGACCGGAAATCTTATAAAGCTCTCTCTTAGCCATGAGCGGAGTTTTTGTGAGAAGATAGCCTCTTTTCTGCTCCTCATCCTCTATCCAGCGCTGGAGAACCTGAATTGTTCTTGAACCCTTGGGGAGAAGGATAGGAAGTCCCTGACCAATGCAGTCAACTGTTGTGAAGTATTCAAGCTCACGTCCGAGTTTGTTGTGGTCACGAAGCTTTGCTTCCTCACGCTGCTTGATGTCAGCTTCAAGGTCAGCAGCCTTGGGATATGCAGTTGCGTATACACGGGAAAGCATCTTGTTCTTCTCTGAACCTCTCCAGTATGCACCTGTGCATGAGAGAAGCTTGAATGCCTTTACCAGAGCTGTTGTCATAAGGTGCGGACCTGCACAGAGATCAACGAACTCGCCCTGCTTGTAGAATGAGATAGGCTCGCCGTTATCTGCGTGTTCCTGACAGAGTTCAACCTTGTAAGGCTCGCCCATTTCCTCAAGCTTTGCGATAGCTTCAGCCGGAGAAAGCTCGAACTGCTCCAGAGCAATTCCTTCCTTGACGATTTTCTTCATTTCAGCCTCGATTTTTTCAAGCTCCTCGGGAGAGAAAGGCTTTTCAAGGTCGAAATCGTAGTAGAATCCGTTGTCGATAGCCGGTCCGATAGCAAGCTTAGCTTCGGGGTAAAGACGCTTTACAGCCTGCGCAAGAATGTGTGACGCTGTGTGCCAGAATGTCTTTTTGCCCTCGATTGTATCGAATGTGCATACCTCGAACTCACAGTCACTGTCAATAACTGTGCGGAGATCCTTTACCTCTCCGTTGATCTTCACGCAGCATGAAGCCTTGTAAAGTCCCATACCAATGCCCTTGATTATTTCGCTTGCGGGCATAGCAGCTTCGATTTCACGGATACTGCCGTCTTTAAGTGTTAATTTGATCATGATATTTTTCTCCTTTATATATTTTATGGCAATACCGTACAAAGCCGTCCGGCGTGCTTTGTGCGGTATTTCCTTATGATTATTCCGGAAAATAAAAGGATATATCGTCGTTTTCCCAATTTGCCGGATTTTCTTCTATGTATCGCCAATATGCAGCATATTCATTTTCGTTGCGGATGATGTGGTCGTTGAATGATCGCTGCCACGGTGAAAAACCGATTTGTTTGGTAATTGCTCCTTTGAATTGTTTTATAACTCTCGAAATTGTAGGGGCGAACTGTGTTCGCCCGATAACACAATTATTAATAACAATAATCAAATGAATATGATTAGGCATTATTACATATTTTGTTATTTTTATTTTTCCGTCGTATAATAATGAAATTTTTTTCAATTCATTTTTTACAGCGATTCCGATTGGTGATAAATGTATCCTATTTTGCGGGCGAACGCAGTTCGCCCCTACATTTGTATCACCGCTTCCATACGGTGATACGGGTTTATATTTATCATTGTTTTCCCAAAAATAATGTTGTTTATTTTTTGTACAAACGGTCACGAAATACGCACCATTCCGGCTGTAATCATAGCCATGAAGCCGTATTGATTTCCGTACAGGCACATTCATAATTACCACCCACAAAAACAAAAATCGCCCCTCATGCCTATAAAAAGGCTCAAGGGACGATAATTTACCGTGATTCCACCCTGATTCACACGAAGACAAAGACTCCGTATCTCATTGGCTCTGTAACGGGAGCGACCGGCGTGTATTGGACGCACTCAGAGAGGGTGTGCATATTTTCTGCTTTGCAGCCTCGCACCAGCCGGCTGCTCTCTGAAAAAGCACTGAAAACTGCCTTTCTCATCAACGATTTATGATATGTTCAATTATGATGATACCACAACTGACCTTATTTGTCAAGTGTTTTTTCAGACTGCTGCTCTGGAATTATCAGTTTCAGCTGTCTTATTATCGGGAACGCTTATCTTTTCGATATCAGCACCGAGTGCACGAAGCTTTCCTTCCATGCAGTCGTAACCTCTTTCGATATGGAATATATCCTCTATCTCTGTAATTCCACTTGCAGCAAGACCTGCTATGATAAGTGCTGCACCTGCTCTGAGATCGCACGCTTTAACGGGAGCTCCCATAAGCTTTCCTGAACCCTCGATAAGAGCAACCTTACCGTTTACGGTGATATCTGCACCCATACGTCTGAGCTCGTCCACATAGCGGAAACGCTGTTCCCAGACACCCTCAGTAACGATACTTGTTCCCTCAGCGAGTATAAGCAGTGTAGCTATCTGCGGCTGCATATCTGTCGGAAAACCAGGATGCGGAGTAGTCTTGACATTTGCCTTTACGAGAGGTCCGTCAACCCATACTCTCATGCTGTCATCGTACTGTTCGATATTTACACCGATTTTTTCGAGTTTTTTGGTAATTGATTCAAGATGCTTAGGGATAATATTTTCAACAACGATATCGCCCTTTGTTGCTGCTGCGGCGATCATGAAGGTTCCTGCCTCGATCTGGTCAGGAATAACGGAATATGTTGTTCCGTGAAGGCTCTTGACACCTCTGATCTTGATAACATCAGTTCCGGCACCCATGATATTTGCCCCCATGGAGTTGAGGAAGTTTGCAAGATCAACGATATGAGGTTCCTTAGCCGCATTTTCTATAATTGTGAGACCTTCTGCCTTTACAGCGGCGAGCATTGCGTTCATTGTAGCTCCGACTGTAACGACATCGAAGAAGATCTGATTTCCTTTAAGATTATCAGCTTTAAGGTCGATCATTCCTTGACTGAGAGTATAATCCGCACCAAGTGCTGAAAAAGCCTTGAGATGCTGATCAATAGGACGGTCACCGAGAGGACATCCTCCGGGCATTGATACTCTTGCCTTATTGTATTTTCCAAGGAGTGCTCCGAGGAAGTAATATGAAGCACGCATTTTTCTCGCCGTCTCATAGGGAACGCACACCTTGTTGATGCCGGTAGGATCAATTCTGTAAACATCCTTTCCGAGGCTCTCAACTGTCGCACCCATTTCCCTGAGAATTTTGAGACATATATTTACATCGCTTATATTGGGAACATTTTCAATAATGCAAGGCTCGTCAGACAGTATAACAGCAGGAAGAATAGCCACTGCCGCATTTTTTGCACCGCTGATAACGACATTACCGGTAAGACGTCTGCCGCCCTTTATAATAAACTTATCCAAACAAATTCTCTCCTTAATTTCCGGAATATTCAATCCAGATTCTTTTTTCTCTTTAATTCTACTTATCTTTAATCAGAAGCCTCTGTCTTTTTTTCTGTATCTGAAGCTCCGTCCATGTAGTCGGCAATGAACCATTTAAGTTCTTCGCCTTCATATTTTCCTACCTTTACATATTCAAGGACAACAGGCTGAACCGGTGTACTTACCTCTGTACTGAAGGCGTTACTCTGATATACCTCTACGTCCTGAATTGCAAATACTATATCAAGTCCCTCATAAACCTGACCGAAAATGGTATATCCGCCATCAAGCCACGGTGCTCCGCCGGCTGCTGCAAGAACCTTCTTTACATCGTCGGAGAAGGAGTAGCCGTTGGCCTCAAGCATTGCCAGATAATCATCGTTGTATGTTTCTCCTGTTACGATATAGAACTGACTTCCATTTGTTGAAGTTGCTCCGCTGTTTGCGTATGCGATAGTTCCTGCGGCATGAGTAAGCTTATCGGAAGTTCCTCCGTCAAAATCTCCGCCCCTGACCGACTCACCGCCGGTACCTGTACCATTGGGATCGCCGCCCTGAATCATGAAATCCGCCATAATTCTGTGCATAGTCAGACCATCGTAGTAGCCTTTATCAGCAAGACCGATAAAATTCTGAACGCCAAGCTCAGCGTATTCGGGGAAGAGTCTTATTTTAACTTCGCCCTCATAGCCCTTGAACTTCATGATTATGATATCTTCTCCTACTTCAGGAGCAGTAAAATTCTTGATTGAAGCATTTTCAAGGTCAAGATCCGGAACTGATCTGTCAGCAAATCTTGAAAGATTTATTGTTCCGTCTGTAACCGGAGCTTCGGTAGCTGCCTGCGAAATAGGGGAGGTCTCATTTTCCTTGTCCTCAGCAGGGGCGGTTTCTGTCTCCTTGTCACCGGAAACTGTGCCGGCATCCTCAGACGAGCTGCTTTCGCTCTTGCTGTCAGATTCGTTATTGTTTCCGCATGAAGTAACGGCAGCAGCTGTCATAACAGTACAGAGCAATGCTGCCAATATTCTTTTATACATAAATTTCACTCCTTGATTTTTTCGTGAAACAAGAAATCATTATATCTCAACCAATTCATTATACAATATTATTTCCAATTTGTAAATAGTTTCCGCATAAATTTGTTAGAATCGGTCAAAGTACGGAGAAAACTTAAGGAATATTCGTAAAGCGTGACTATTTTTTCTCAGTTTCTCCGGATGAATATTCTTCTATTTTTATAGATTTTATCTTGACATCCTCGGTAGGAGTAATGAACTTTCCGGTATTTTTTCCTTCCAGTGAGGAGAGCTTTTCAATTACTTCAAAACCTTCGTAAGTCTGTCCGATAATAGTCATCTGCTGTGAAAAATTAGGTACGCCTCCCTTTTCAATGAAGGCGTCGGCAAGCTCTGCACTTGCAGAGCTTTCACGCAAATCGCTGATTATATCCTCTGTAAATTCAATTGAATTGAGTATATAAAAGCGGCTTCCGTTGTAGTAGGTTCCGCCGCCAAGAAGCTTTTCCTTAAAGGTGCGGACATAATCAGTCTCTACCATGCAGACTGCTCCCCTGAAAGGCCAGAGATCCTGATGAAGTTCACGTTCAATATGCTCGTTGGTAGTCTTTCCGACAGAGCCATTTTTTGCAGGAGTTCCTCCGCCGAAGTATGTTCCTTCTCTTGATTCAAAGATATAGGTGTCATCGTAATAGCCGGATCGTGCAAGCTCCATGAAGTTTCTTACCGCCTCCGGTGAACGCTCAGGATAAAGCACCATACGGATTTCTCCCTCTGTCGTATCTATTACAGCTATGGTATCGCCATCCTTTGGTTCTTCAAGCTGTACAAGCTTCATTGTATTGGGATCTACAACGATGTATATATTGTTTTTTTCACGCTGACCTGTCGCATACAGAAGTGCAATAGTAAGCGTGCCCATTACAAGCGTCAGAATAAGAATAACCTTAAGCAGTCTTTTTCCTTCGTTCATATTTATACCTCTTTATTTATATTCTTATTCAATTATACCCTTTATTCCAACATTTGTCAAGCAGCGTGACGCTGCACCCGACACCAGCGGTGTCCCCGATTCACGGTATTACTCTGTCCGTCATGGTTAGTAATAGATCGCTCGCTCAGATTATTACCTCGGCAGGCAGTCTCTGTACAAAGCGGCAGTCTGCTATCGCATACGAAAGAAATATAAAACGTCGGTTTGTATATAAATGCGTGACGCTGCACCCGACACCAGCGGTGTCCCCGATTCACGGTATTACTCTGTCCGTCATGGTTAGTAATAGCTCGCTCGCTCAGACTATTACCTCGGCAGGCAGTAAAATGGGCGACCGCAAGGGTCGCCCCTACGCCATGCAACGAAAACCAGCCATTCGTAGGGACGGATATCATCCGCCCGCCAAAAATTGCGTCCCGTTATTAAACGATTCATAAATTTGTAGGGACACGGCGTGCCGTGTCCGCAATTACGCATTACGCATTAAAAAGGTTCGCCTTAACTTGCAAATATTTTTTCAAGAATAATGAGAGCCGTATCGCCTACCTTTTTGGAATTTATTATTTCCAATGCACGGTCAGGACGATCTGTAATTATATTATCTACACCAAGCGTCAGCATATGCTTTATATCAGATTTTCGGTTGACCGTCCACACAAAGACCTGTTTTCCGTTCTGATGTGCCGATTCAACAACGCTCTTAGTGACAAAAATATAATTGAGACTTACTGCATCAATATCCGTCAGATCTGAATATCTTACAGACGCCGCAAGATTCGCTATGAGAGCCGTTTTTATCTTAGGCGATTTTTCCTTCACCCTCTGGAGTGCCTTATATGAGAATGACGTGATATAGCAAGATTTTTCAATTCCATATTCTTTAACGATATCAACTGTCTTATCAACGGTTAGATCAACATTTCCGATATCCTTAATTTCTATATTAAGCATACATTTTTTGTCAACAAGCTCAATAACCTCAGACAGAAGCATTATTCTTGCATCACTATACTCGCTGGAATACCATGCTCCGGCAGAAAGCTCCGACAGTTCCTCATAAGTATGTCTGTCAACGCGTCCACTGCCGTTGGTAGTACGGTTTAGGGTATCGTCATGAATCACCACAACCTGTTCATCCTTTGTCAGCTGAACATCAAGCTCTATGTAATCTGCATTACAGTCTATCGCTGCTTCAAAGGCATATTTTGTATTTTCCGGAGCCTTTCTGGAAAAACCTCTGTGTGCCGTAACCTGAGTCCCCTGAATTTTTGCATCTACCCTGATATTTCCTCTGTATATTCCGATAAAATAATGGATACTTAGTCCTGCCACTACTATCAGCATAACAGCAATAGCTGCAGCATTTTTCTTCTTTCCCTTTATAAAACTGCTGCAGTCTGGGAGAGTAATTTTCTCATCCTCTCCGAGATCTGCCATGAATTTTCCGGTAAGCCAGCACATTATAGCTGGTGCGGAAAAGAATGCAGAAACAGCAGAAAACACTTTCACAGCGTAGACAAGCACCTGCAATGCCCGTGAAAAAGCGTCGCCTGCCAGAGTGAACCCCTTGATTATGAATACTATCAGGAAGCTTATTCCGAAGGTTGCGGCGGCGATGATTCCGAGAATCACAAGAGTCCACAGCAGGAACTGAAATGCCATGCGGAATTTCTTGTGTTTTATTTTTTCAAGACTCTTTTTACTGCAATCCCAGAAATTTTTATCCGTCAGCACAAGATAGTGCAGGCTGTAACTTTTTCCGACTATAAGAAGAATTACCGTCACCTGTATAACGAAATACACAAGAACAGCGGCAGAACTGTTAAAATTCTGGAAAACACGGCGAAGAACAGGCATTATCGGACCGATAAATGTACCTGATGACAGCGTGAACTCTGCAAACGGCATAAAAAGCATGAACAGCAAAAAACGAAGTATTCCGAGTCCTCTGAAAGCCTTTCCGAAGCTTTTCAGACCAATTTTCAGCATTCCGATAACAGAAACAGGTTCGTTTCTTCCGACGCATGAGAAGCACGCCGCAAGAGCCGTAAGCTCGACAAACGCGAAGAATCCCACTGCAAAGAGAATAAGCACGAGAAACAGCAGTGTTACTGGATTTTTCAGGTAAATAAGAAGGCTTTCGTCTGAAAGATACGTTATTCCTGATGCGGACATTGTAATCTTCAGTACAAGTGCAAGCAGAGGCGAGCCGAAAGCGATAAGCATCAGCTTATACAGAAATTCAAACAAGACAAAATGAGGTATTGCCCTGACAAAGGTTTTCATGGATTTAAAGAAGTTTTTCATAGTATTGCTCCGGGTCTGCCGCTTTCTGTAATACGGCTTTTTTTCAGTAAATATTATATCGTATTATTCATAGTTTGTCAATATTCTCAATTTGATGGTATGTGTAAAATAAATATGGACATTGTAGGATGCGATGCCCACATCGCACCGTAAACATAGTACATTCATAACGGGCGGATGTAGGCTTCCGCCCCTACATAAGAATTAAAATATGTTTGCATACGAAAATCCCACACATACATCTGATGAAAATTGCCTGCACCGCAGTACAGGCAACATTAATTTTATTATAATACAGCTTCAATTACCGCATATCCATAAGGTGCGATTTTCAGCGTGTTATTACTGAATTCTCCGGTATGTGCATTGATTTCGCTGTATTTTCCGAGCATACCGGAAACATTTTCAATTATGATATCGGCTTCGCTCTTATTCACAAAGAAAATATAATCCGTATTGCCATGACGTACAAAGGCTGATACCCTGTCGTCGTTCACGGTAATAAAGGAAATACTTCCGTCTCTGAGATTCGGTATGGACTTCCTTACACGGCTGAGTCCGCTGACGTATTCAATAAGCTCATGATCCTCATTTCCCCACGGATAACACCGGCGGTTGAAGGGATCCTTATAGCCCTGAAGTCCGGCTTCATCGCCGTAGTATATACTCGGAACTCCCGGCAGGAAGAACATCAGTGCCATAGCTGCTTTTAGGCGGTTCTTTCCGAGATTATATTCATATTCGTTAAGATATTTTTCAGCCATCCAGTCCTTGCTCTTGTCGTCACAATTTTCGCCGCCAAGACGATTTATTGCACGCTCGATATCATGCGTGGATACGAAATTCATGAGAACATCAAGCGTAGGGGCAGGATAATTCTCTGCAATGGTCATGACGGAATTCGCAAGATCAGCGGCTTTTCCGCCCTTTACAAAATTGATTATCGCCTCACGGAAAGGATAGTTCATAACGGAATCAAGTTGGTTTCCAAGAAGATATCGTCTTTTAATTCCGTAGCTCTCCTTGTTTGAAGCATCCTCCCATACCTCTCCGATAACGATTTTCTCGCTGCCGAAGCCCTTGACGCTCTTGCGGAGATTCAGCAGAAAACGGTCGGGAAGCTCATCTGCAACGTCAAGTCTCCAGCCTGCGGCTCCCTTGCCGAGCCAATACCTGAGAACTCCCTCATCACCGCAGATGAAGTCTGTGTAGCTTTCGTTGTTTTCCCATACGTTGGGGAGAGTGTCGATTCCCCACCATGCCTCGTAGACATCGGGATAATTGATAAAGCTGTACCACTCGTGATACGGACTGTCCTGCGACTGATAAGCTCCCTGTTCAGGATACCTTCCGAACTTGTTGAAATAAACGCTGTCTGCTCCCGTATGAGAGAAAACTCCGTCAAGAATCACGGATATTCCGTACTTTTCGGCTTCACGGCAAAGCTCCTCGAAGTCGTCGTTAGTTCCCAAAAGCGGATCAGCCTTCATATAATCAGCAGTATTGTAGCGATGATTTTCGTGTGATTCAAATATCGGGTTGAGATATATGCACGTTACACCGAGATCGTGGAGATACGGCAGCTTTGACTGGATTCCGGCAAAATCTCCGCCGAAGTAGTCATTGTTCCAGACGTGACCGTTATGATCTGGCTTGTAATAGGGAGTCTCGCCCCATTCACGCATAACACGGTCAGCCGGAACCCCCTCGTGCTCCTTTCCGCTTTTGCAGAAGCGGTCGGGGAATATCTGATACATAACGCCGCCTTTGAGGAAATCCGGCGTCTGGTATGTGCTTTTATAGACGGTCAGCTGAAAGAGATCGCCTGAATCTACATTGCCCTCGTGGACGTTATGCTTCTTGATGTAATGACGTGTTCCCTGCGTAGCGTATGAGAAATAATAATAATGTACATCAGTGTATTTTGCCGTATATTCAGTGGAATACGCATAACAGTCACCCTCATCGGCAACTTCATTCATTCTGAGAAAGCGTTCCTTGAAGCCTGTGCGGAAAAGAACAAGTACCGGCACATCGTCAAGGGCAAGTTCCTTTGATAGTCTTACGGTAAAACGGCAGGTTTCGCCCTGCTTTATTGCTCCGAATAACGACTTATAGGTTCTATCCCATGAATCATAGATCGGTTTCATATAAATTTCTCCTTTTTGGAAATATATGTTGCATAAAAATCTATGCGTTTTTTACGGAAAAAGAGGCAGGAGCCTCATGATCAGAAAATGATCCTATACTCCCGCCTGTATTTTCTTCTGATTACCTTAAGGCGTTACCATATAAGGGGTGTTACCTTAAATACCAGATATTATCAGCGTACTCTGTAACTGCACGGTCAGCAGAGAAGATTCCGGCACCGGCAATATTATTGAGGGACATCTCAGCCCACTTCATTTTGTCGTTGTAGCATTCTGCTACATACTTCTGAGCATTTCTGTAACTGTCGAAGTCAGCAAGAACCATATAGGGATCACGGTCCTTGAGAGAATTTGCGACATCATTGAAGGTGCAGCCGTTGATTCCGTGATACATACGCTCAATAGCTTCCTTGATAACAGGATTGTTATTGAAGTAATCGACTGGTCTGTAACCTCTTGCCTTAAGCTCGTTCACTTCCGGAGTAGTCATACCGAAGATAACGATATTATCGTCGCCGGCAGCATCCTTGATCTCGATATTTGCACCGTCAAGCGTACCAAGAGTTACAGCACCGTTGAGCATGAGCTTCATGTTTCCGGTACCGGAAGCCTCTGTTCCGGCAAGTGAGATCTGCTCGGAGACATCGGACGCAGGCATGAGAATTTCTGAGAGCGTTACGCAGTAGTTTTCAAGGAATACAACCTGAAGCTTCTGGTTGATGCGTGGGTTCTTTCTGATTTCCTCGGATATTGCCCAGATCATCTTGATAATCTGCTTTGCAAGGTAGTATCCGGGAGCAGCCTTTGCAGCGAAGATGTATGTCTTGGGAGTAAACGGAGCGTCAGGATTATTGAGCAGATAAGAATAATCTGCGAGGATATTCATAACATTGAGGTGCTGTCTCTTGTACTCATGGAGACGCTTTACCTGAACGTCAAAGATACTGTCGGGATTGAGAATGATACCGTTCCTGCTCTTTACACGCTTTGCGAATCTTTCCTTGTTTGCCTTCTTGACATCCATAAGCTTTGCAAGAACATCTTCATCCTTGCTGAACTTCCTGAACTTTTCAAGCTCTGCACCATCCTTGATGAACTTATCGCCGATTGTATCCTTAAGAAGCTGTGTAAGTCCGGGGTTGGACTGATATAGCCATCTTCTGTAAGCGATTCCGTTTGTGACATTTTTGAACTTTTCTGGAGTATTCTCAAATTCCTCACGGAAAACAGACTGCTTGATAATCTCGGAATGGAGCTTTGATACGCCGTTTACGCTGTGTGAAGCAGCAACGCAGAGTGTAGCCATGTGGATCATGTTGTCCTTGATGATTGACATACGGGTTGTCTTTGCACTGTCATAGCCGTTTCTTTCCATAAGGGACTGGCAGTAGCGGTTGTTGATCTCTACAATGATGGAGAAGATTCTCGGTATAACGTGCTTTACAAGGTTTACATCCCACTTTTCAAGAGCCTCTGCCATAACGGTATGGTTTGTATATGCGAAGGTCTTTACAACGATATCCCATGATTTTTCCCATGTATAACCGCAGTCGTCAAGGAGTATTCTCATAAGCTCCGGAATTGCGAGTGTGGGGTGTGTATCGTTGATATGGATAGCTACCTTTTCAGCAAGATTATCAAGTGTACCGTAAACGTTCATGTGAGTGTTTACGATATCGCCTACTGCGGCAGCACAGAGGAAGTACTGCTGACGGAGACGGAGAGACTTGCCCTCGTTGTGGTTATCGTTGGGGTAAAGAATCTTTGAGATAGCGTTTGCGATTGAGTTCTTTGCAAGTGCGCTTTCGTAGTTGCCCTTGTTGAACATATCCATGTCGAAGTTAGGAGCCTTTGCAGACCAGAGACGAAGAACAGAAACGCCCTCGCCGCCGTAGCCTGATACATACATATCATAGGGAGTTGCAACTACTGTATTATAGTTTACATGGCTGATGTAGTGATACTGATTGTCCCAGTATTCCTGAAGATCGCCCTCGAAATGAACATCAATTGAAAGCTCCGGCTTCGGAACGAGCCATACTGAACCGCCGGGAAGCCAGTTATCGGGAAGCTCAGTCTGCCAGCCCTCCTCAATCTTCTGCTGGAATATACCGTATTCGTAACAGATGGAGTGTCCCATAGCCGGAAAGCACTGGGTTGCAAGTCCGTCAAGATAGCAGGCGGCAAGACGTCCGAGACCGCCGTTGCCCAGACCAGCATCGGGTTCATGGTCGTAGATCTTGTCGAGGTTGATGTCATAGGATTTGAGCATTGCTCTGATATCATCAGCAAGCTCAAGGTTATATATGCTTGTCTTAAGAGAACGTCCCATAAGGAATTCCATTGATAAATAATAAATCTGCTTGCCTCCGACAGAGTGGGTATGATTTATGAAGCTCTGCCTCCTTGTTCCGAGGATATCCACAATAATTGAGGAAAGAACATGATAAACCTGCTTATCAGACGCTTCTTCGGGAGAAACGCTGTAAAGAAGCTGAAGCTTTTTCGGGAATTCTTCTTTAATTTTGTCCATCAGAGGATTTGCTTTTTTGGTTGCCATAATATATCTCCTATCTGCCGCCGAATGCGGCTAATTACTGATTGTATAATTATTCTTCTTTATAATCAAGCGTATTGACGAAATTTCGGAAAAATAATTTACAACCGGTATTTTTTAAATTGTACCACGTTTCCATTGTTTTTGCAATTGTAACATCTTACAAATTTTTCTCAACTATATTTACATATTGAGTAATTTTCACAAAACACAAGCATAGAAATCAACAAAAAAACCACTTTTTACCGTGTATTTCTACAATTATACAATTATTAACAAGATAATTTTGTGCATTTTTAACATCAGGTTTTAGATTTAAATCCTTTCTGATATTATTAAAAAAATAAAACTGTAAAAACATTTGAAATCCTTGTAAATATGTGGTATAATATAAATGATATTATGCGTGGATATTTCTGATATTTCCAGAATAACCTCTGTTCCGGCATTCTCTAACGTTTTTTCTGTCTCAGATCACAATGCAGGAACATTAATAGTATTCATCAAAGTACTCCGGATATTCACCAGAATCAACGTGTAGAAAAGAACAACAAAAGCAACAAAAAAAGAAAAGGATGATAATTATGGAAAAGAAAAAAGGCTTCTCACTTCTGAAAACACTGTTCGCAATTGTCTGCGTTCTCTTTATAATAGTATCTCTGGCAGTAAATATCGCCTTTTCTGCCGGAAAAACACCGAAAATTCTCGGCAAGCGCATCTACCTCGTCAACGAGGACTTTCAGGTTACAAGAAATGATCCTTCCAAGGATATCAAAAAGGGCGAGGCTCTTATGGCAAAGTCAATAGCAGGTTCCGACACGCTCCTCAAGGACGATATCGTTCTCTGCTACCCCTCAGATTCTCCGGACAAGCTCTGCATCCGCAGTATTCAGGAAATTATCGTTGCCGCTGACGGCTCGGAAACATACATCATAGCAGACTCCGCACAGTTTACTGACTCCGGAAGCTCCATTACAAGAGACAAAATTGCCGCTATCTGTACCGGCTACCCCAAAAGCAAGGAACTTGGTGCTTTCCTCAATTTCACAAAGAGCATTCCCGGTATCGCTCTGGAGCTTCTCCTTCCCTGCGTTATTCTTGTGATATTCCTTATCTCAAAGATCTTTTCCTCAAGAAACAACAGCGAGGGCGAGGGCGAAACATACAACTTCTACGAATACGACGAGGAAGAAAAACTGAAAGAGAACAAAAAGTTCTCCCACGCAAAGTCTGATAATCCTCTCTTTGAAAACTTCCAGGAAATCCAGCCAAGCGATGAGCTTGAACGCAAAAAGATGTCCATTATGGAAAACTTCAGCCAGAAAAAGGTGAATCCCGATTCTCCCTACCAGAAGGAAAAGGAACGTACTATGCAGTTCAAAACCCAGCGCAGTGCAGAATCCACCTTTGCCGCAAAAAATGTCGGTGCAGCTTCTTCTACTGCTCCTACCGCTGACGCTCTCCGTGAGGAAATGCTCAGAAAAACTGCTGAAGCTGAACGTACAGGCAACTACAACATCAAGGGTACAGGCGGCTCAACAAAACCTGCTGCGTCTGCTTCCGATATCACAGGTGTTCTCCCCAAGGCTCAGCTTGCTGAAATGGCAAGAACTGATGTCCCCAAGACAACTCCTCTGAGAAGCCAGTCTGCACAGCCTTCTGCTGCACCCAAAAAGAGCAGTTCACCTGATATCTCTGATATCATCAAGAAATCCGACAGCTCTGCAAGAAAGAAATCTGCTGCAGATATGTCAGTTGATGACCTTCTCAAATTCATCGAGGATGAAAAGAAAAAACTCTGATAAATCAAAAATGACGGCTATATGCCGTCATTTTTTTCTTTATCACTACATTTGTTTATGAATTCGGAACGGTTTTCATTGAGGATATCCTCCACAATATATCTCGGTCGTCCCTTGACCTCTGAATATATCTTTCCTACATACTCTCCGATAATTCCAAGACAAAACAGCTGAAGTCCTCCGATAAGCCATATTGAGCATATCGTACTTGACCAGCCTACAACCGACGAGCCTGTAATTTTTACTACAAACGACCATATAAAGGCAATAACGCTGAGTATCGACATCACAAAGCCAAGCGTTGTAATCAGCTTCAGCGGCTTCGTGCTGAACGAGGTTATCCCGTTTATCGCAAATGAGATCATCTTCCGCAGCGGATATTTGCTCTCGCCGGCAAGACGTTCCCTGCGCTCATAGTAGACTGAACAGCTCTTGAAGCCAATCAGCGGAACCATTCCCCTCAGAAAGAGATTGACTTCTCTGAACTCCGCAAGTTCTTGCAGTACACGACGGCTCATCAGGCGGAAATCCGCGTGATTATAGACTACATCCGCCCCCATTGCCTTCATGAATTTATAAAAAGCCTCAGCAGTAAATTTCTTGAAAAATGTATCAGTCTTGCGGGCACTTCTTACCCCGTAAACAACGTGATTTCCCTCATAGAAGCGTTCCAGCATCTCGTCAACAGCATTGATATCGTCCTGTAAATCAGCATCCATTGTAATACACACGCCGCATATATCCTTGACCGTCATTAATCCGGCAAGAACTGCATTCTGATGTCCGCAGTTGTGGGAAAGGTTGATTCCGGAGAAAATTTCCGGCTCTGCACTGTGAAGCTCCTGTATAATCTCCCACGTTTTGTCCTTCGAGCCGTCATTGACGAAAACCACACGGCTTTCGGGGGATATCATACTGCGGCTTCTGAGGGAAGCATACTTCTCCCTGAGCTGACATGCTGTTTCCCGAAGAACCGCCTCCTCGTTATAGCAGGGGATTACCATATATAGAATTTCAGGTGTATTCATTGTATAAACCTCTATTTTTCGCAATTCAAAGATATTTATAGTATATCACAATCAGGAAATTATGTCAACTTTTACAACATAATATTTTATAAATCCATAAGGTGAAATATTGATATCCGCCTTAGATAAGAAACAACCCTTAACATACTGTTCAGAACATTTTTTTGCAAAACTGCTAACATCAGTATATTATATTTGTCTATAATGGCTATTGACAATCGTATTTTAGTGTGATACAATCTAATCGTAGGATTTATATCCATTATAAATATTGTTCAGAGGTGATTATTATGAATTTTACCGCAAACACTATAAGAAGTTCTTTAAGAAATTTCTTATGTGGAATCGTTGTTGGCACTCTTTGCATTGCTCCTACTTTCTCCACAAATGCAGAATCCCTATCAAAAGGACAAATTAGTAATATGAGCAATATCAATGGTTACAGTTACACAGCACAAAACACCATTGTCACTGGACTCGAAGGCAGTAGTTCCTATAAATATGCAAGAGCATATACTAATATTAATGCTAATACAAATGTTCCCGGTGGTTTTATGGGTGTATATGCACGACTGTTCGATTCAGCTGGAAATGCTGTATCAATCACAGATTGGTATTATAACCCAAGTAACCGAAGCGGTATTTCAAATTCTGCAGAACTTCTGTATCTTTCAGGAACACCAGCTTACCGTTCTCAGGGTTATGTAAAAGTCTGGAACGGAACAGATTATTGGACATATAACACATTCGCAACACCATATTTAAATGACTATACTTCTTAATCAGGGAGGAATTTATAATGAAAAAATTTTATATCAAAGCTTTCATACCTCTTGCTGCGTTAGTAGCCGGAATCACTATCAGCACTGGTATTATCACATCTGCAAACATCAAGGAAAACAAGCCTTCCTCAGGAAAAATGTATGTTGACGGTGTTGAAATTAAGCATACTGATTTTAACTACCCAGTAAACAAAAACGGACAGACATACGGAAGTTGTGCCGACGCCGTTTACATTGAGGATCATCCAGATTTAGTATCTGTTGTAGGCAATGACGGAAAAGTCGGATATATATATAAAGAAGATATGCTGGGCGAAGATCCTTCCTGTCCGGAAGAAGCTGTCAAAATGATGGAAGAGCGTAAAAAAGCCGAGGAAAACGGCACATACACTCCAAAAGTTTGTAATGTTTATGCTTCTGATGGAGAAACTATTATTGATACATTTACCATCGGATAAAATATTAAAAAAAGAAAATAATCAAAAAGTCCCTTTTTACTCAAAGAGGGACTTTTTTTATAAAAAACAACCGCACCCCTAAGGGTACGGCTGTTGTGGAAGTAAAAACGATTACTTGATCTCGATTGTAGCGCCAGCAGCTTCGAACTTTTCCTTGATTTCGTTAGCTTCTGCCTCTGAAACGCCTTCCTTGATTGTCTTAGGAGCAGACTCAACTACTTCCTTAGCTTCCTTAAGGCCAAGACCGAGGATATCCTTAGCAGCCTTGATAACAGCCATCTTAGCGTCACCGAAGGAAGCAAGAACAACGTCGAATTCTGTCTTAGCAGCTTCGCCGCCAGCAGCACCGCCAGCAGCAGGAGCAGCAGCAACCATTGCAGTTACGCCGAATTCCTCCTGGATTGCGTCTACGAGCTCAGCAAGCTCAAGAACGGAAAGAGTCTTGATATCTTCAACAAATTTTGTGATCTTCTCTGAAGCCATGATAATAATCTCCTTTATAATATTATTTTGCCTGTGTCAGGCGATAGATTTAAGCTGCAAATTTAAATTGAACGAAATCAGGCAGCTTCTTCTTCTGATTTCTTGTCTGCGAGTGCCTTGAGTGTAGCAGCAAGCTTCTGGATGGGTCCCTGAAGAGAACCAACGAGCTGAGCGAGGAGCACGTCCTTTGAAGGGATCTTGGAAAGAGCAATAACTCCAGCCTGATCGTAAACTTCACCCTCAACATAACCTGCCTTAAGATTGAACTTTTCGTCTCCAGCCTTTTCTGCGAACTTTCCGAGGATTCTTGCGGGAGCTGTCTGGTCTTCGTTAGAAAGAGCGATAGCTGTTGTTCCGTTGAGAGCCTCCTCAAAGCCTTCGATACCGCAGTTCTGGAAAGCACGGAGAAGAAGTGTGTTCTTCTCTACGAAGTAGTTAACTCCAGCCTCACGAAGCTCTTTTCTGAGCTTTGTATCCTCCTCAACAGTGATACCCTTGTAATCAACGAGAACACCTGAAACGGATGCCTTGATGAGGTCTGTAAGCTGTTCAACTCTTGCCTTCTTAGCCTCGAGTACTGAATTGCTTGGCATTGTGTATTCACCTCCGAATGAAATGTCATCGTATCCGAAAGCAAAAAATGCCCTTATCCGACAGCTCGGAAAAGGACAGAAATAATTCGTATGAATTAAATGCTATTCCTCGGCGGGACTTACAGATCCTGCGATCATGCCGGCTGTCTTTAGAATACGATATTTAACTGTGTACCACACAGCTTTATCATTATATCACAAATTTTTCAGCTTGTCAATAGGTAAATCGGAATTTTTTTGTATTTTTGAGAAAATCCCCTCTGCAAAAAACAGAGGGGATTCCTTTCAGAAATTACTTCTTCTTTTTCTTATTGCCGTTCTTAGGCTTGGAATTATTCTGTTTTCCGGATTTCTTTTCAGTTTCCGGCTTTGCAGATTTTTCCTTTTCAGACTCAGCCTTCTCGTTGCCGGCATCCTCGGATTTCTCCTCAGCTTCTGCCAGTTCTTTTTCGGCATTTTCAGCGTAGGCTCTGCCTTTTTCGATAAGCTCGTCATTCTTTTTACGAATCTTTTCTTCTTCCTCAGCAGCCTTTTCAGCCTTTTTCTTTACAGCTTCGGAAATCACCGGCTCAACTGCACCCTTTGACTTGATAATCTGCACCTTTTTCTTTTCTGTACTGATTTCAGCCGCAGCAGAATCGTCCTCAGCAGGAAGTCCGAGTTTCTTTCTTTCCCTCGCCTTTGCCTTAAGCTCACGCTTTGCAGCGAGGATACGGTTATTCTTTCTGTCATAGATATAGAGTGCCACAAGAGCAGCTATACCAAGGAAGAATGTCACTGCACCAAGCTTGAATCCCGGAGGTGTATACTTCATTGTAACTGTATGCTCACCGGCAGGAAGCCTGATTCCGATAAGAGCGTCAAGTACAGCAACCTGTCCCACTGACCCCTGCTCGTTGTGAAGCTCCATAACTCCGTCTTCGTTTTCCTTTTCGTATACAAGATTGTCGATCTTCTTGCCGTCAACCTCAATAGTCCAGCCCGGCTCGTAGGGGATGGATGTCATGAGAATCTGTCCTTCCTTTGCAGTAACCTTACCTTCAAGGTAACGGTCGTTGGACTTCTCCATGTCAATAACCCACGGATTTTCCTGAAGCTTAACAATATCGTTTCTGAACTTGTCGCTGTTGAAGGTATAGAGCGAGAATCCTCCGTTTACCTTGAACATAACGTATTCATTCTGTCCTGTGAAGGATGTCATTCCGTCCTGCTCAAGAATACGCAGTCTTACTTCAACCTTTTCACCCTTCTTGAAAGGACCTATGCGTACAAGCGGAGCTCCGTTATCTTCAAAATACTGTCCGTATTCCTTGTGATCTGTGAAATTGCCGTTTTCGTCAACAGTATTTGAGATCCAGAGGTTGCACTTTCTTCTGAACACGGAATCAATACGCATATATACATCGCCGTCGTTGATTGCTGTGAAGTGAATATTTACAACGGGATCAACTGCACCCGGCTCTGCGTCGAAGCAGTAGTGCGGAACTGTATTTCCGAATTCATCTGTGTGGTTGTATATCTTTGCACGGATCTGACCATTGCTTACGCTTTCGTAGGGATTCTCAGATGAAAGCGGATCAAGAGCAAGCTCAAAATTCTCTGATAGATCAAAAAGCTCATAGTACTGCTCCGGTACCAGTCCGATACTTCCGTCGGCATTCTGGACGAACTGAGTCTTGCCCAGAAGTGCACTGAAGAAGTTGTTGAGACTGTTGAAGGTATTGTCGTTTCCGAGATGTCCGAGCTTGAGGATATCGTCATCAGCCATATATCCTATTGAAAGGGCGTAGGGATTCTCGTAGACGTCAACAGTGTATTCCTCGTCGAAATTTTTTGTGGACGTTGTTGTATAACGCTTGATATACTCGGCATTTACATTATTAGTGTCGTTGGGATTATCAAGAACGTACTTGATACCGAGGAGTGAGTCTGCAAGTGTGCTGTTTCCTTCATACTTTGACTCAAAGCTTTGTGTAACATAGCCCATAGCTTCAAGAAGCTTGATAGCTCTTGTATTCATGACAGAGCTTGAATGTGTAATTCCGTTGAGTCCGTATGCAAGGTTATCGTTTACCATACGGTCGTAGGTCTTTTCAGCACGGTAGAAGCTTCCGTCGTATTCTTCAAGCTGGTCTACAAGCTTAGGTGCTTCAAGAATTTCAGTATATGTACTCTTGTCAGAGTTTCCTACTTCAAGGAAAATCTTACGGAAGGAGTCATAGCAGTTATAGCCTGTCTCAAAGAGAATTACAGCTGCTACGCCAAGCGTAAGGAGATTCTTTCCTCGTCTTGATTTGAGTCGGCTGTAATAATGCACGAATGCAACGTAAATCACCACAAGGAGCAGTCCGAATACGATAGTTCCGAGGAAGAGTTCTTCCCACGTTCCGTGAGGATCATGCTTCATGGTATATTTGCCGGGCATCTCCTGAACATAGTCGTAGCCGCGGTATTTTTCATTGAGAATTTCTTTTCCGGTTACAGGATTGATCTCGCCGGTATACTTTTCGGCATACTTGATGTTTCCTCTTACCGCCTCAAAGAGAAGCACAAGCACGGTGATTATACCGAAGGTTCCTCCTGTTTCCGCCATGGAAAGCTGATAGCCGTCAAGATTGGCAAAGACCTCGGCAGCCATTGCCACAAGAAGGAATGATACAAGGAATGAATATCTGTAAGGCAGCCAGTTAGGATCCTGTCCGCCGTGCCACATCATATTGAGGGGCTTGATGTACATACACATGAACATGATGATAAGGAAAATTCCGCTTCCTATCTTCTTGTTGGATTTTATCTTCTTGTTCATGAAGTAAAGCGGCATAAGTACAAATGTGAGAACGCCGCAGTAAATTTCAGGACGTCCGTAGTAGAGAGTTCCCTCGTCCACGTTTACGGAATAGTACTGGTTAGGCAGCAGGCACGGTACAAGCTCCAGAGGATTGAACATCGTCTTGAAGCTGTAATCAGGCTCGGAGAAATCAAATTTACCGAGAGCCAGTGCGTTATACACAGGAAGTATCATGTGTGCACTCAACATCAGCACCACAAAAGTAGAAAGTGCCATTACACCGAAGGTACGGGCATATTCAGTCATATTCCTGAATTTTCTGTCTGTTCCGAAGAACATATAATATCCGAAATACAGGGCAACAAAGATAGCTACCATGAATCCGATATAGAAGTTTGCCACGAACATTATGGCAAGGGGAATTATATAATTGAGCTTTCTGCCGTCATCAACGAGATACTCTACACCGAGAATTATCAGCGGCAGGAAGATGGGTCCGTCGATCCACATGGGGTCGATAAGCTGAATGACAACGTAACTCATCATTGCATACATAGTGGAGAACACTACCGACTGGAGTGGTGCAAGCTTCTTGGAGCGCTGTGCGTATACGCAGAATGCAGCTCCGGCTGCACCCACCTTGCACATCTGCATTATCATTACGCTCTCGATTATCATGCTTCTTGGAAGCAGCATGACTATCAGCGTAAACGGACTCGCAAGGTAGTATCCGATAACACCCATAAATCCGCCGGAGAGGTTTCTGCTCCAGCTGTAAAACGCACTTCCGTCTCCCCAGAATGAATCACGGAGCGACTCAAAGTAGTAGATATACTGACCGTTAAGGTCGAGAGTCAGGACGGAGCGTTCACCAAACGGGAAAACGTCAAAGAATATATATGATATCAGTGTCAGCAAAAACGGAATGATGAATGCCGGTATGCAGAACCAGAGATTTGACTTCTGACCTCTTGCTTCGGCTATCACATCGGCTGCCGTGCGGGCTGGCTTTTTACCGTAGGACACCTGTCTGCGTGCAATTGCCTTTGCACCGGCAGACGACTTGGATTTTGCTCCCGAACTGTTCGGATTTGCTTTTCGGGAAGCTTTTGAATTAGCCATTTTGTTCCTCCTTTTTATTCCGGAGAGTCACATAAGCCATACTCCCCGATTTTAGTCTATTCTATTATACTATACTTTAACATTTTTTGCAAGAGGTATTATTAATTTTCTTGCCGCTTACGCTTCGTTATAATATACAATTTAACTTTCTGTGTTTTGTGACATTCTCCAAACATCAGGAATACTTCGTCTTTTTGACGCTCCGGAATCACTTGTTTATATAAAAGACGGAAAAACATTATAAGACGTTAATCAAAATAGAATAAATCCTCAAACTTTTTATCCAGTGCAATACACAGAATAAGTGCAAGCTTTGCTGTGGGACTAAACTGTCCTGTTTCAATTGAACTTATCGTGTTTCGGGAAACACCAACCATTTTCGCCAGATCTGCCTGTGAAATTTTCTGCTCTGAGCGTGCCTCTTTCAGGCGGTTTCTTAATACTAAACTATCTTCCATTCCATACCTCTTTTATTATGCTCTGCCGGTATTAACAAATGTTATAACTGCTTTTGTAATCGACGCAGCTGCAGCACATACCAACACAATACCGAAGATTATAAAAAATTTATCCTTCGTCTTTATGCCTTTGTATAAGCTCTCTACTGCCACAAATGCCGAGAATATGCCCAATAAGCTGTGATTTTTATTTCCTGTAATAATTTTTTCTGCCACATAAAGCATAAAGCATATTATACCTGCGATTCCACCTGCAAGACGTTCTGAGTCAGCCATTATTTTAAGATTCACTAAATCTATATTTTTATTTTCCTTCTGTGCCTTTGCTAAGATTTCTTCCCTATTCATAATTTTTACTCCTTTGTTGATTCAGATTTATTGTCCGGACGTTTCGCCAAGTTTTCTTGACATATTCAGTATATCACAGCCAAGTATACTTGTCAATATTTTTGCAAAGTTTTGTTGTCAAAACTCTCTTTTGCACAATAAACTTGGCAAAGAATGACAAGTTTTATGTGCAAAGCAACAATAACCTTACCACGAAAGGAGTACAACCATGAAAAAAATAATAGCACTTACAGCCGCACTCGCTATGCTCGCAGGAGCAGTCTCGTGCGGTAAAAAATCCGCTACAAAAAAAGACAGCCCCACCGCAGTTTCACCTGTTTTCAGCTATAATCCGGCATACATAGAAATGACAGACAGCTTTTCACGCATAATCTCCCTTGATATCAGTCAGAAATCCGGACAGATTCTCATCTTCGGACAGCTTGACTCCGGCTCATGGAGTGGATTTATTACGGATTCCGGATTTTCTGACCACGAACAATTTGACTTTACTCCGGCAGAGGACGAGACAGTTCTCGGAGCGGCTTCAATGGGCTTCGGGAAAACAGCTGTCCTCACAAGCCTGAACAATTCCGCCGTTATTCACATTATCGGCTCGGACGGAACAGAGGAAAAGTCTGTTCCGACAGATATCCCCATTGATACAGAGGAATCCGGCGATTTTATGGTGAATATTTTCTCCTGTGCGAACGGATTCGTTATCCGGTACGGCAGTGATCCGGCATACTTCGTCGGCGAAAACGGAATTGCAGAGGAAATAAACACCGGCGGTGCGGATATCTTCGGTATCTCGGCAGACGGCGAGGGCAATGCAGTGATACTTCTCCATGATTCTGACGGCGAAGGAAAAATTTCCTCCGTGAACGGCGACAGCACCACTGACTGCGGAAAGCTTAGTTCCTCAGCCCTTGCAATGTGCCGTGGAATGAGCAAATACTCCTATATAGCGGTATTTACAAACGGTCTGTACGGTCTTGAGGGCAGTGAATGGGTGATGCTCTCTGACTTCTCTGATACCCCTTTTAACGCTTTAAATATTCTCGATATCGTCACAACCGCAGAAAATGAATTCGCTGTGCTCATCTGGACGGACAGCGGCACGGAGCTTTATCTGCTTACGGAGCGTGATATTTCTGCCCTTAAATCGAAAAAAGTCATAAAAATAGCGGCAATCCCCAACAGCGGCAATGTTCCGGATATGGTTTTTGAGTACAACGAAACTCACAAGGACGGCGATTATCACATGGAAATTGTCACCTACGACTATCAGCCGGAAACAGGTGAAACTGCCGCAGAATTGCTGAAATCCGACATTATAAGCGGCAATGCTCCCGATGTCATAACTTACCCAATTGACGGAATAGACTTCAACGGCTATTACATGAATCTCTTTGACTTCATGGAAAATGATCCTGACATCTCTCAGGAGGATTTCATTCCCAACATCCTTGACTCTATGTCAGTTAACGGAAAACTGCCGTATATCGTGCCGCATCTTGAAATCCGCACCATGATGGCAAAATCAGAATTCCCGTTTGTAAAGGGAAACTGGAGCTACGATGAATTCATCGCCGCCTATGAAGCTATGCCGGACGGAATGAGCATTATCGGAAATCCTGAAGCCAGAAGCATGGAGGAAAATTTCCTCAGTTTTGTGAATATCTACGACTTCATCGACTACGAAAAGGCAGAATGCAACTTTGATTCGCCGCAGTTCGCCGCCATACTTGACTTCGTCCGTGACAATAAGCTCGGCATGACATACGACGAGCTTGTCAACTACGATCCCAGTCTCAATGCACTTAATAATTACGATCCTATGGCACTGTCAGAGGACAAACAGCTTATCGCCGGAACAAATATCACCTATTTTCAGGATATCTGGGTGCAGTCAAGCTACTTCTGCGACGATGTAACTTTTGCCGGCAGACCTTCTCTCAGCGGAAACGGTACATTTACAATTCCGAGCAACTACAATACATGCCTTTCAATTCCGAAGAACGCAGAAAATCCTGACGGTGCATGGGATTTCATAAAATTCTACTTCTCAGAAACAGGATATCAGAAGCACAGACTGTCTTTTCCGATTTATCAGGAGCACTTCGACAAAACTGCTGACCACTGTCTCGAAAACAAGGCTGGAAATGAAAATCTCGCAAAGCTTCCCGATGACGGCTGGGTAACGGCTGTACGCTATACCAATGCTGACTCAACGGAATACGAAATCCTTGAACCTCTCACGGAGGAGGAGCTTCAGCAGTACAAGGAATTTGTTTACACTGCCGCCGGAAATTTTGTCCGCACGGATGAAATGACAGAATACATTATATATGATGAAATCACAGAATTCTTTAACAGCAGCAAATCTGCCGAAGATACGGCGGCAATGATTCAGAACCGTATTTCGATTTATCTCAGTGAGACGTATGGTTGATGAAAGGAGTTACACCATGAAAAAAATAATAGCTCTTACAGCAGCACTCGTTATGCTTGCAGGAGTAGTCTCGTGCAATAAGAAAAAATCCTCATCCGATACGGAAGAAGCCAAAAACAACGCCGTTTCCTATATGTCGTACAATGCGGCTGATATCGAAATGGGAAAGGATTTCTCGAATATCTGTGCTCTCATAAACGATCCCAAATCGGGCGACATCCTTATTTTCGGGCAGACTGAAAACAACAGCTGGCATGGCTACACCACAACAGGGGAATTCTCTGACCGCACTGATTTCAAGTTCAATCCGGCTGAAAATGAAACTGTCATTCATGCCGCATGGCTTGGATTCGGCAAAAAAGGCATCCTCACCTATATGGACGGAAAGACTTTCATTCACGTTATCGGTGCTGACGGTACAGAAGAAAAACTGCTTGACTGCGGCGAAATTCTTACCCCATTCGAGAATGGTTTCGTGTACGGAAGGCTCTACAAAAACGGCGACGGCTTTGCGGTGAGCGATTCCGGAAACGCACTTCACTTTATCGCCAGTGACGGAAGTTATCTCGGCGAGCCTGACCTCAAAGGGATGTCTGTTATGGGAGTTTCCGGAAATTCCGACGGCGGCGTGACGATTATTCTCCTTAAAACTGATAATTCCCTGTGTATGGCGGATTCTGACGGTACAGAGCTTATAAATCAGCGTGACTGCACCGGTCCGGCTTCTTCGGCAATGACGATCTGCACAGGCTTCGGAGACTGCGAATTTGCCGGCATATTCACGGACGGGCTTTACGTTTTCCGTGAGGGAAGCTGGACTAAGCTTTCCGATCTTGCCGCATTTGATTTCCACCCGATTGAGATTTCCGGACTTGTCATGACTGGTGACAACAAATTTGCGGCAGTTACCAAAGGTTCTGCACTTTATCTTCTGACAGAGGAGGATATCTCCAACCTGAAATCGAAAAAAATTGTATCTCTTGCTGTTTACGAGGGCAGAGCCGATCAGTACGTCAAGCTTGCGGACGATTACAACAAGGCTAACCCCGACAGTGAATACAGAATCGAGGTTCAGCAGTATATTGCTGATGAAAATACTTCCTACGACCAGATGATGTCTAACATGAAAATGGATATCATCACCGGAGATGCACCGGATATCATCGTTGACCCCGTCGAGGGACTTGATCCGGCTGTTTACTATGTCGATCTCATGGAGTATCTCAAAGACGATCCCGATCTCAACGCTGATGATTTCATTCCCGGCTACCTTGACGCTATGACCGTTGACGGCACTGTTCCGATGATTTTCCCTACTTTCTGGGCAAATACGCTCATCGGAAAAACACGTTTTACAGGCGAAAAGGAAAACTGGAATTACGACGATTTCATTGCCGCCTACGAAGCTATGCCGGAGGGTATGGAGCTGAAAAATAATCTCGGCGAAACTATGACGGATTCGCTTTTCTTCCTCATAAATATTCAGGAATTTGTGGACTACAACGACGGTACCTGCGACTTTAAATCGCCGGAATTCACCAAAATGATGCGTTTTATCAAGGATAATCACATCGGTCTGACTCAACAGGAATGGGATGATCTATACAGCGGTCAGTCATTAATTTTCTGGGAAACAAACGAGCTTTGCTATCGTGAGAATAAAACACTTCTCGGCGAGGGATTCATGAATCCTGTCGATATTGTCGAGAAGCTTCATGCACGTTTTGATGAGGAAGTCACCTTTGTGGGATTTCCCACTCTTGACGGAAGCGGCGGATATATCAACGATCCGGATATGCGCTTTTCCATCATGAAAACATCAGAACATCCCGATATTGCGTGGGATTTCATCAAATCGGCATTTGCTGACGAGCTGTATGATACATATCAGCATCTGGGATTTCCCACACTTGAGGATAAATTTGTTGAAAGATTCGACGAGTGCTTGAACGTTTATCACTACGAAGGCGACGACTATGAAACCAAGATTCCGCAGGGAGAATGGTATTACGATGCCGAAAACGGCAAGTCTATTCTGTACGACGCCTTCACAGAGGAGGAGCGTGACAGGGCTATGGAGTATATCCGCAGCTGTGTGAAGAACTTCAGGAGGTACGATCAGGAGCTTGAAAAAATCGTCCGTGAGGAACTTAATGAGTATTTCAACAGCGAAAAATCTGCCGAAGATACGGCGGTGAATATGTCGCCCAAAAATGAACACTTCGGCCGCACAAGTTGAACAGTGCCGTCGGCACAAATGAACACTTTCGTCGCATGAAGTGAACAGCAGCTCAAAATGATTGCAAAAATCATCAATTTCACGATAGAATAGTGTT
>JAFXCR010000044.1 GCA_017516465.1 Ruminococcus sp. | reverse complement strand
TTCCAATCCTATATAAACATATTCGCTATCTTCAATGTTTTCGTCCTCAACGTAACACATAAGAAATAATGTACTGTCATCAGTTTTCTCTGTAAGAAATGGCATTGATTCTATATTTCCCCTGAATTCTTTTCCGACATCCTCCTCAGAAATATTGAACTGGTCAAGTACAGGCAGATTCTCCGTCCGGCTGTTGTTTTCTCTGATGATACCAATAGTAAGCGTGATAATTCCGCTGATGATAAATATTATTGATATTACTATTGCTGTTATTTTCTTTTTACTCATTATTATTTCTCCTTATATTCTCTGTATTCGCTTGGTGAAACGCCCTCTGCCGACTTGAACTGTCGGACAAAGTAATTGTATGATGAATAACCGCATTCTTTTGCTATATCCGTTACGGTCATATCTGAGGAAGTAAGCAGTCCTTTTGCCTTTATCAGGCGGAATTCAATCATATCCATAATTATGCTCTTGCCGAAATAGAGCTTGTACATTTTTTGCAGATAGCTCTTGCTGAGATAAAGGTTTGAGGCTATATCATTGACATTCCACGGCAATTCGGGATTTTTCATGATTTTTCCTCTTAGCAGACAAAGCTTTTCATACTGTGGATTTTCTACCGCATCGGAAACAGTATAAGTGAATATACGGTTCAGCGATGCCTGGTGCAGACAAGTTCCGGGAGATAATCCGTCAGAAAGGGGTTGAACATCTACGCCGAGAGAAAAATTTATATTGCAGTTGTTGTTTTCGGAATGTACAGACAATTTGACTTTTTCTGCAAGTGTGTCAAAAAGCTCTTTGCTGCGATGATTTCGGGGAGATATTACTGCAAAGGAATACAGCGACCATAAACCGCATATTTCGTCATCACCAATGCAGCTGCGGACAAGTTCCGCAAAAGAAACTATAATTTTATGGCATTTGTCATCATCTCCCTGATAGCAGGGTTCATTGAGTCCTGACAGCTGAATTCGTATAAATTCTGCATCGGAGTTGATTTTCTTCATTTCTTCCATGCGGTTTGAGAATTCCTTTTTCACGCCGTTTCTGTTGAGCAAACCTGTATATTCATCATACAGCATGGCATATTTTGCTTTTTCAGCGGTATAATTGAGAATAGTCTTGATTCGCACGTGTTCAAGGGCAATATTTATATAGTTTATCCAGAACATATACAGATTGCTGAATGTCATGGTAAGCTTGCCGAAGGAAACAGCGGAATATCCGAAGAAATTTTCGTTATAGTTCAGAGGAGTGATAAAGAAAGATACAGGGTAATTTCTTTCCTCGTCGTAGACAGAGAGAATATCAGACGCTGTAAATTCGGAAATATCGCCATATTGTCTGTGAACTTCGTTTTTTGAAAGTATTATTCTCATTTTGTCGTTCAGCTCAAAAGTCAGTGGTTCGTTCAGCTTTCTGCTGTAACAGTGAATGTATTTTTCCGTCAGACATATTCTGAGCCGTTTCATTTTGTACAGATAGTAGGTGTAGTTGTCAAGGCGGTCTGCGAATTGCTCGGGATTTGAAGTATTTGTAATATCAAACAGCATATCTCTGTGCAGAATGTCATCCTCGTAAAGCTGCTGCATACGGTCAGCACGTGAACTCAGTCTATGGGGCGGAACAGGACAGCCGCAGCTTTCAGTGGGGAGAAAATCGCCGCTTTTATTGCGGACTCTGCGGCAGATTTTTCCTGTAATCATGCGGTAAATTCGGCGGAAAGCTTCAGCGCCCAGCTGAAAATTCGGGCGGCGGTAGCTTGAAATCTGCGGAATATGTTTTCTGCCTTCCTCGGAAGCGTCATAGCCTGTGACAGCTATATCATCGGGTACACGGATACCGCCTTTAATCAGGGCTTCTGTAAGGGTAATGGCGGAAATATCATTGCCGCAGACTATAGCTTGGGGGCGTTCCACATCGCCGCTTATGATAGCGGCGGCAAGCTCTTCGGCGGCATTTTTCCAGAAATCGCCGTAGAAGCAGTAGTTTTTAGGGCAGGGTATGCCGTGATTTGACATGGAATTTTTATATCCCCGGAGACGTTCTTCTGATACAGGGATATTTTTAGGCCCTGTCAGGCAGTATATTTTTTTCATGCCGTGAACGTCGATGAGATGGTCTGTAATCTGTTCAAAAGCGGAGCAGTCATCAACAGCCGTAGTTTCAAATATGCTGTGTTCATCGCTGTCGAGAAGCATGACGGGTTTGCCTGAACGTATGAGAAGATTATCCAGCATATTCTGAGCATCTTCGTTAAAGAAAGTATTGCGGTGATAGAGGAAGCCGTCAAAGCGTTCCGAGAGAATCAGCTTGAATATTTCCTTTGAAGTCTGTTTGTGGGGAGTATCATCAAAAAAATTATGGAGAGGAGTAAGAATTGCAATATCGCAGTTTGATTTGAAAGCCTGAGAGACAATACCTTTCAGAATTTCTGCCTGAAAGTTCACCTGACATTCAGTTATAATGACACCAATAAGTAGACGTTTTTTCATAAGTCACCGCCTTTTTGCGCAGTATTTTGGAATTTCTGATAATCTGAAAATTTATCGCTATGTACTATTATATCATATCATTTGCCAATTTGCAAGGCAAAAATGCATAATAGTTTTAGTAATAAAAAATAATCTTTTAATTTGGATATTATTATTCATTGTAAAATAAATTAAAATCGTGTATAATATGTATTGTAAGGAGTTAAGAACACATAGCGGTTGAAAAAAGTTGATTTTTGTGGTTATAGTGCAGTTTCCAGAGAAATTAATTTATTTCAATTATATGTGCGGTTCTTATGAAAGACACGGAATGGATTGTCTGTTATGTCTGTACAGCTGCCACACCCTCAACAGCAGTTGTAATCCGGAAAAGAAACCGAAAGCGCAGAACTGAGATTATACGTGCGGAGAAGTGATTTAGGCGTCAACCTTCGTGCGGATATGAAGCACAGCAGTTTTACGCAGAAATTTCAGACCGGACAGCAGGCGGATATGACACGTGTTTGAATCATAAGGAGGAAATGCAGTGTTGCCTGAGGAAGAAAGTGAGATGTTTTAGGCGGCGTCTTTGAAAATCCAACGGCAATAAATGCTCCTTTTAAAAATTGCTTATTCCATTTTCATAATACCCTTTGAAAGGCTCTCCGAATACGGGGAGTTTTTCTTTTTACGCAGTTGACAGGAAAATAAAAATATGGTATCATAATAATATTAATTATGGGAACCTCTAAAAACCTCCCTCACAGCGAACTTTCTATGACAAATATCATTTACTGCGTTGTCAAACCTTGCAATACATCAAGTATTACTGCGTTTTGCCGCCTTGTAACTGATATTTGTCATATACGAAATTTCGTTTGTGTTCCGGTTTTTAGAGAACCCCTTATGTAAAGGAAGATTTTATGCTTGTCAGCCTGAATAATATAAATAAATTCTACAACGGAAAACAGGTGCTCAGCAACGTATCACTTACCGTTGACGAAAACGACAAAATCGGACTTGTTGGCAACAACGGCTGCGGAAAGTCCACACTGCTGAAAATCCTGACAGGTTCGGTTGAGCCTGACCGTTTCAGTGAAAAAGACGGCGTTATTTCATTTGCCGCAAAAACAACTATAGGCTATCTGGAGCAGATGGGCGGACTTGACTCGGAAAATACCGTCATGGAGGAAATGAACAAGGTTTTTGAGCCGATTCATAAGGCTATTGAGCGCCTCCGTGATATTGAACTTGAAATTGAGCTGGGGGATAATTCCTCAGCTGACGAATATCAGCAGCTTTCTTCATGGATTGAAGCCAATGACGGATATAATACAGATGTGAAAATTCGTACTGTTCTCAATGGTATGGGATTTTCGGGAGAACAGCTGAAACGTACAGTTCACGGATTCAGCGGCGGTGAGAAAACACGCCTTTGCATTGCAAAGCTCCTTCTTGAAGAACCGAATCTGCTTATTCTTGACGAGCCTACAAACCACCTTGATTTCAAAACGATTATGTGGCTGGAGGATTATCTCCGCAGCTATCGTGGGGCAGTGCTAATAGTAAGCCATGACAGATATTTTCTGGACAGGCTGTGTACTTCTGTCTGCGAAATCGAGAGGGGAATCCTTACACGATACAAAGGGAATTATTCTGCCTTTGTCCGTCAGCGTGAGGAAAATACTGCTCGCCGTGAAAAGGAATATGAACAGCAGCAGAAGCAGATTGCAAAAATGGAGGACTATGTAGCAAGAAATCTTGTCCGTGCGTCAACAACAAAAATGGCGCAGAGCCGCAGAAAACAGCTTGAGAAAATCGAGCGTATCGAGAAGCCTTTTCACGAAGAAAAACACGCAAAAATCAAGTTTACTTATGCTGTTGAACCTCCCATTGATGTGCTGAAGGTGAAAAATACGGATATTTCCGTAGGCGAGGGAATGAATCGGAAAACTCTCGTTGACAGCGTGAGCTTTGATGTGCGCAGAGGCGAGAAAATAGGCATTATCGGAGATAACGGCATAGGCAAGTCAACTCTGCTGAAAATTATACAGGGACTTCATCCCCATGAGGGAACAGTCCGCTGGAATACTAATATAAAAATATCCTATTTTGAGCAGGAAAGCACAAATCTCAACCGTGAACTGACGGTTATGGAGGAGCTTCACAGCCGTTATCCGTCGCTTTCGGATCTGGAAGTGCGTAATCTTCTTGCGCAGGTTCGCTTTGTAGGTGAAAATGTTTTCAAGGAAACAGGAGTTATCAGCGGCGGAGAGCGTGCAAAGCTGTGTTTTGCCATAATGATGCAGGAACACGGCAATGTGCTTATTCTTGACGAGCCTACAAACCACCTTGATTTAAGCTCCAAGGAGGCTATTGAAACGGCTCTGGAGGAGTATACAGGCACGATTATTTTCGTATCTCATGACCGTTATCTTCTCAGCAAAATAGCTGACCGTCTAATTGAATTGACTGACGGCTCATACCGTGAGCATAATTACGGATTTGAGAAATATCTGGATGTGCTCCGTGCAGAGCAGGCGGAGGAAAAAAGAGCTGCCGATGCGGAGAAATTCGCCAAGGCTGCGGAGGCTGCAAAGGAAAAGCAGGCTAAGACCTACCGCAATAAACAGCAGAGAAGCGCTGATGCTGCACGTAAGAATGAAATGCGCCGTCTTGAAAAGGAAATTGACGAATTACAGGCGAAAATTGACGCTCTCAGTGAGGAAATCACAAAGGAGGAAGTCTATTCCGATTATGAACTGATGAATGAGAAATGTCGTGAAATAGACGAATTAAAGGGGAAAATCGACGAAAATTTCGAGAAGCTCATCGAGCTTGACGAGTAGTCGAAATTTGCTCTCTGACATATTTCAACATTTTTTTTTGTCAGAAATTGTCTGAAATGCTAAAAATACAAAATTCATAAAAAAACTATTGAAAAATTCCGTGTATTATGGTATAATAGTGTTAATCAAATTTTCTCTATAAGGAGGTTTCTGTTATGAAACATATCAAGACAATGAATAAGGCTAATCTCAAGGAGTCTGCTCAGAAGGGCGGCTGCGGTAAGTGCCAGGCTTCATGCCAGTCTGCTTGCAAGACATCCTGCACTGTTGCTAATCAGAAGTGCGAGAGATAAGAGATTTTTTCTGAAAATCTTCAGGGGCAGTGTTATGCTGCCCTGTTTTTTTCATTAGAGGAGTGTGTTTGTATGATACATAAGTATAAATTGAACGGTTTTAATATAGTTCTTGATGTTAACAGCGGCGGAGTTCATATCGTTGACGAACTTACGTATGACCTGCTTGATAATATAGAGCCTCCCTTCGAGGAAAAATGCCCTCAGAAGGTTGTGGACAAGCTTTCAAAGGTGTATTCTGTGGAGGATATTGAATCCTGCTATGATGAAATCGTAGAGCTTTACAACGAGAAAATTCTCTTTTCCGAGGACGATTACGAGAAGTATGCGAAATATTCCGTAGCATCTCCTGTAAAGGCAATGTGTCTGAATATTGCTCACGACTGTCAGCTCAGATGCAAGTACTGCTTTGCATCTACAGGTGATTTCGGTCAGGGACGTAAGCTGATGACTCTTGAAACAGGTAAACACGCTATAGATTTTCTCCTTGAAAATTCCGGAGACCGCACAAATCTGGAGCTTGACTTCTTCGGCGGCGAGCCTCTCATGAATTTCAAGGTAGTAAAGCAGATTGTGGAGTATGCCCGTTCACGTGAGGCAGAGTATAACAAGAAATTCCGCTTTACAATTACAACAAACGGACTTCTTCTGGATGACGAGAAGATAGAGTTTATAAATAAGGAAATGTCAAACGTAGTTCTTTCTATTGACGGACGCAAGGAGATAAACGATTATTTCCGTGTGCTCCCCAACGGACAGGGCTGCTACGACATGATTCTCCCCAAGTATAAAAAGCTTGTTGAGGGCAGAGGAGATAAGGAATACTACGTAAGAGGTACTTTTACCAATAAGAATCTGGATTTCTCAAATGACGTTTTTGCGCTGTATGAGGCAGGTTTTGACCAGATTTCCATTGAGCCTGTAGTAGGCGAGGGTGACGAGTATGCTCTCACTGAAAAGGAACTCCATGCAGTATTCAAGGAATACGAAAACCTTGCGAACCGTATTCTTGAAAACGAGAAGAAGGGCGGAAAATTCAACTTCTTCCACTTCATGATAGACCTTGATCAGGGACCCTGCGCTATTAAGCGTCTGAGAGGATGCGGCTGCGGAAACGACTATGTTGCAATTACTCCCGACGGCGATATTTACCCATGTCATCAGTTTGTGGGCATGGAGGAATATAAAATGGGCAACATTGACGAGGGCACGTTCAATCAGGAGATGAAAGCGGATTTTGCAAACTGCCATGTATACTCAAAGCCCGAATGCCGCAAGTGCTGGGCAAAGTTTTATTGCAGCGGCGGATGTAATGCCAATAATTATCAGTATGTGGGAGATGTACGTTCAGCGCATAAGATTTCCTGTGAGCTGGAAAAGAAGCGTCTTGAATGTGCTATTATGCTTAAAGCGGCAAGAACATTTGGAGAGCAGGAATAACAAGGTGATTTTAAAAGGACACGGATTGCCGTGTCCTTTTTACTATTGCTTTTGCCGATGTCTTGAAAAATTAGAAAAAATATGATATAATATGTACAATATTTATCCTAAGAGGTAACACTATGAAAAATATCATATTAGGTATAACCGCCCACGTGGATTCGGGAAAAACTACCCTTGCCGAAGCCATGCTATACAAAACAGGCGAAATCCGTCACCTTGGACGAGTCGATTCAGGTAATTCATTTCTTGACACAAACTCAATAGAGCGTGACCGAGGTATCACAATTTTTGCAAGTCAGGCAGAAATGTCCCACGGCAATACCCGTTTTACCCTCCTTGATACTCCGGGACACGTTGATTTTTCAGCTGAAACCGAGCGTACAATGCAGGTTCTTGACTATGCCGTTCTTGTTATAAGCGGAACTGACGGCGTTCAAAGCCATACAGCAACTCTCTGGAAACTGCTGCAAAGATACGAAGTGCCTGTGTTTATTTTTGTAAATAAAATGGATTTAACAGGGGCAGACAGACTTCACGTTCTCAATAATCTGAGAAGCCGTTTATCCGCTGAAATAGCCGATTTTTCCGATGATTCCCAGCTGGCGGAAAATGCCGCTGCCTGCGATGAGGAGCTTATGGAGATTTTTCTCGACACTGATAATCTCCCTGTTGAAAATATCGTGCAGGCTATTGCACAGCGGCGGATTTTCCCCTGTTTTTTCGGTTCTGCGCTGAAAATTCAGGGAATTGATGAGTTTCTTGACGCTCTTGATAAATACACGGCGGCAGGAGAATATTCCGACCGGTTCGGGGCAAAGGTCTATAAAATTTCTTATGACAGTAAAGGTACACGGCTTACCCACATGAAGATTATGGGCGGCAGTCTGAAAGTCCGTTCAGAGCTGGAATATACTACGGCGGAAGGGGAGAGTGTGACAGAGAAAATCAGCTCAATCCGCTTTTATTCGGCTGAAAAATTCCGCACAGCTGACGCTGCGTATGCAGGCGAAGTCTGCACCGTTACAGGGGCAGAACGGACATATTCAGGACAGGGAATAGGCTGTATTCCTAACAGCGAAAGGGCATTTTTAGAGCCTGTAATGACATATCGTGTCATGCTGCCTGCGGAGAAGAATGTTTTTGACGCTTTAAAGGAGCTGCGTCGTCTGGAGGATGAAGATCCTCAGCTTCACATTGTCTGGAATGAGCAGCTGCGGCAGATACATATTCAGCTTATGGGAGCAGTTCAGATTGAAGTCCTTAGCCGTATAATATACGACAGATTTGGTTATGAGGTGACTTTTGGCAGCGGAGCAGTGGCATACAAGGAAACAATTGCAGAAATAGCTGAGGGTATGGGGCATTATGAGCCTTTGCGCCATTATGCAGAGGTGCATCTGATACTTGAACCGCTGCCGAGGGGAAGCGGACTTATTTTTGATTCAGCCGTTCATGAAGATGACCTTGCACTGAACTGGCAGAGGCTGATTCTGACGCATCTTGAGGAAAAATCCCATGTGGGAACGCTGACGGGCTCCCCGATAACCGATATGAAAATTACAATTTGTGCAGGAAAAGCTCATCTGAAACACACTGAGGGCGGAGATTTCCGACAGGCGACATATCGTGCGGTTCGTCACGGTCTGCGGCAGGTTGAGAATATCCTCCTTGAACCTTATTACGACTATGAACTGGAAATTCCTGTTGAGAATACGGGTAGGGCTCTGGCAGATTTACAGCGTATGTCGGCGGATTTCTCATCTCCCGAATCTACAGGAGAAATGGCTGTAATACGTGGTTCTGCACCTGTTTCGGAGATGAATGATTATATCTCCGAGGTTATCGGCTATACGAGAGGTCGTGGACGTATAACTTGTATTAACGGTGGCTACCGTGAATGTCATAATGCCGAAGAAATAATAGCAGAAATAGGCTATGACTGTGACGGAGATGTGGAAAATACGGCAGATTCTGTCTTTTGCAGTCACGGTGCAGGTATGAATATAAAATGGACAGAGGCGGCGGATTATATGCATCTGCCGAGATGTCTTGGCAATGAATCCGAGGAAGAAAATGCGCCTGTACCTTTGAGGAGAAATATACCGCAGAAGGCGGCTTCCGAGGAGGAGCTTATGGAGATTTTTGAACGTACATACGGAAAAATTGACCGTGAGCCGAGAAAAGTATTCAAGTCAGCAAAGGTGAAAAAGGATTATTCAAAGCCTGTAAAGCTGCCTGATTATACGGGGCCTGATTATCTTCTTGTGGATGGATATAACATAATTTTCGCATGGGACGAACTGAAAAAAACTGCTGAGAGTAATCTTGAAGCGGCACGTTCTGACCTTATAAACATACTCAGCAATTATCAGGGCTGGTGCGGATACGAAATAATTATTGTGTTTGACGCATACAAGGTAAAGGGAAAGCATCGAGAGGTTGAACGGCATCATAACGTGAATGTGGTATATACAAAGGAATCCGAGACTGCTGACAGTTATATAGAGCGTGTTACCCATGAGTTATCGGGAAAACATCGTGTACGTGTTGCCACATCAGACGGTGCGGAGCAACTGATAATTCTTGGCAGCGGAGCAATGCGCATGACGGCAAGGGAGCTTAAACAGCGCATTACAGACGCAGAATCGGAATTGAAGGAGCATTTCAGCTGAGGAGAAATTTTGCAGAAAAATGGGCGGATAATATCCGCCCAAATTGCTGTTTAATCTTCATCTTCGTCATAGAAAACGTTGTAATTCACCGCACGATGTGCATAAGTGCTGAGTACCAGTCCGATAATCATATACATACTTACCATAGCAGTGCCTCCGCCGCTGATAAATGGCAGCGGAACACCGATAACAGGCGCAACCTTGAGCACCATGCCGATATTCATAAGACAATGCGTGAAAAACAGTCCAAATGCGCCCATACAGATAAATCTGCCGAGACGGTCACGGGTAATCCGGCTGTCTGCGAATACTTTAAGGCATACATAAGCCAGCACAATGATTATACCGATGCAGCCTACAAAGCCGAAAACCTGTCCTGCATGGGCAAAAATAAAGTCGTTGTGAAGCTCGGGAACATAGATATATTCATTTTTTCCTGCGAAAAGACCTTTGCCGAATACACCGCCGGACTGTAGGGCGTAGATGCCTAAATCCTGCTGATATTCAATATTTTCGGGGTCTGTTCCGGGTTTGAAAAGTATGAGAATACGCTCCTTGTGGAAGCTGCTGAGGAAGTTGAACCACATTACCGCAATGCCTGCCGCCAGTACAAAGGGTGCAGCAACGAGATATTTCCACGAAATATTTGCGGAAATCATCATGAATCCGAAGATAGCGGCGAATACAATAGCTGTACCGTAGTCGCCCTGCAAAACAACAATACCCATTGGCAGTGCGGCATGAATCAGCAGCAGAATTATATGGAGAGGCTTGTTCATATTCTCCTCAACTTTTGAAAGGTGATAGCTGAAAGTGAGAATAAATGCAATTTTCATAATTTCCGAGGGCTGCAAGCTGACTCCGAATACCATAATCCAGCCACGGTCATCAGCGCCGTCACGCTGATAGCCCAGAGAAGTGAATGTAAGCGCAACAATCAGCAGAGTTACAGGAACGAATATGAACCATAGCTTTACAAGTTTTCGGTAGTCTATGTGAGATACGACAATTGATGCCGTAAGTCCCAGAATCATTGAAATAAGCTGAGTTTTCCAGTAGCTGTCACCGATACCCTCGTCAAGGCTGACTTCACTGGAGGTAATGCTGAAAATCAGCAGTGTGCCCAGAACGGCGCACAATGTTACAGCAAAAAGCAGTCCGAGGTCAAGACTGTGCTTGTTTGCGGGAAGTTTTTTGAATGCGGATTTCATTTGTTGTCCTTTCTGTTTGCAGGAAATCCTGCTCAGTTTTTCTGTTCGTCATCTTTAGTGCGGTACTGTGCCGCTTCTGCTATGTGGTTTTTTTCGATAATTTCAGCACCGTCAAGGTCGGCAATAGTACGTGAAGTTTTGAGGATTCTTGCGTATGCTCTGCCTGTTAAGCTGAAAGCTCTGAAAATTCTGTCAAGAAGGTCTTTAGCCTCTTTGTCCATGGTGCAGAACTGCTGTAAATAACTGTCAGTGATAAGAGCATTGCAGGTTATTGAAGTATCCTTGAAGCGTTCCAGCTGCATAGCTCTTGCGGCAATGACTCTTTTGCGTACAGCCTCGGAGGATTCCTCTTTTTTGTCAGAGGAGAGATGTCTGAACTCCGCAGGAGCAACATCTATATGGAGGTCGAAACGGTCAAGGAGAGGTCCTGATATTTTCTGCTGATACTCAATGATTTTTTTCGGAGAGCAGGTGCATTTTCTTGTGGGATGTCCGTAGTAGCCGCAGGGACAGGGATTCATAGCTCCGATGAGCATAAATGTACAGGGATAGGTCACAGTACCTGCCGCACGGGAGATTGTGACGCATCTGTCCTCTATGGGCTGTCGGAGTATTTCAAGGGTATGCTTGTTGAACTCTGCAATTTCGTCCAGAAAGAGCAGACCGTTATGAGCGAGGGAAACTTCGCCCGGTTTCGGGATAGTGCCTCCTCCTGCAAGACCTGCTGAGGAGATAGTGTGATGAGGAGAACGGAAAGGTCTTTTTGTTATTATGGGCGAATCAGGGGAGAGTAATCCCGAAATCGAATGGATTTTCGTAGTTTCAAGGGATTCGTCAAAGGTGAGGGGAGGAAGTATGGAGGGCATACGTTTAGCCAGCATACTCTTGCCGCTTCCGGGAGAGCCGATAAGCAGGGCATTATGACCGCCTGCCGCAGCAATTTCCAGAGCTCTTTTGGCGAACTGCTGTCCCTTTACGTCGGCAAAGTCAAGAACTTCGTTGTATTCAGGCTCAGGAGGGATATAATTTTCACAGGGAGTAAGCTTTTTTACATTGCGGAAATGATTGATAAGCTCCTCGCCGTTTTTGACGGCATATACGTCAATACCCTTTATGACCGAAGCTTCACGGGCGTTGCCGTATGGAACAAACACGGATTTTATACCAAGTTCACGGGCAAGAATCATCATGGGGAGAACGCCGTTTATGCTGCGGACATCACCGTTGAGGGAAAGCTCGCCGATGAAAGCGCAGCCGTCTGTATCGTCGTTAATCATGCGCATTGCACGGAGAATTGCCATAAATATTGCCATATCGTGTACAGAACCGCTTTTTTTGGTGTCTGCAGGAGCAAGATTGACCATAACGGCGGCAACGGGAAAGCTTACATCGCAGGCACGTAATGCTGCACGTATACGGTCACGGCTTTCTTTAACCACAGTGTCGGGGAGTCCGACAATATCGAACTGAGGCTGACCGCGGCTTATGTCAATTTCAACATCCACAGGGAATGCGTTGAGTCCGAAAAGTCCCAGACTTGCAATTTTTGAAAACATATATATTCACATCCTTTGCAAACAGAATCTGCTGATTTTATTATACCATTTTTTTCGTTGAATGTAAATAATTATAGAAAAATTTTTTATAGCTGTTAATCTTTAGATAATAAACTAAGGGCTATAAGCTAAGGAGTTTAAAATTAATTACAAAAAAAATCGGATTTGCAATTGAAAATCCGACGAAGTATCCAATGTTTGCGAAATGTTGCTGTTTACCCCTTGACAAAGGCGGTATAATGTGGTAAACTAATATAATGTATCAGTATGTGAAAGTATCACTATTTCTCGCAGAATATTATATCATAATTTTTCTGCGCTGTCAATAGCCTTTTGAAAATTTCTGGCGGCTGACAGAAGTGATAACACTTGTTCCCATATACGAAAATCATAATAAGGAGGTTCCGCCTATGGTGAATGTAACACCTAAGCAGCTGGGAAAAAATGTCAGAATGAGCTTCGGAAAAATAACCGAGCCTCTCGAAATGCCTAACCTTATCGAAGTTCAGAAGAACTCGTATAAATGGTTCAGGGAGGAAGGACTCAAGGAAGTTTTCCGTGACATGACGGCTATTACCGACTACAATGGTAATCTGGTGCTGAATTTCAAGGACTACCGCTTTGATGATACTCCGAAATACAGCCTTGCAGAATGTAAATCAAGAGGTGCAACCTATCAGGTTGCAATGAGAGCTACAGCAACTCTCTGCAATAAAGAGACAGGTGCTGTAAGCGAAAGCGAAATTTACATGGGCGATTTCCCGCTGATGACAGACAGCGGTACCTTCGTTATCAACGGTGCAGAGCGTGTAATCGTTTCACAGCTTGTACGTTCTCCCGGTGTATACTACGCTTTCGAAAAGGATAAGACAGGTAAGGATCTTTTCAGCGCAACTGTTATCCCTAACAGAGGTGCATGGCTTGAATACGAAATGGACTCCAACGATGTTGTGTATGTCCGTATCGACAAGAACAGAAAGATTCCGCTTACTACCTTTATCCGTGCTCTCGGCGTAGGTTCTGATGAGGAAATCTTCGAGCTTTTCGGTGAAGATGAGCGTCTGAAACAGACAATCCTCCAGAAGGACCAGACAAAGAATACCTCCGACGGTCTTATCGACGTATACAAGAAGCTCCGCCCCGGCGAGCCTCCCACGGTTGAAAGTGCCGTTACTCACCTCAACAACCTTTTCTTTGACGCAAAGAGATATGACCTTTGCCGTTTCGGAAGATACAAGTACAACAAGAAGCTTGGTATTGCTTCCCGTCTTGCAGGTCATACCCTCGCTCAGCCCGTTGTGAATCCTCTTACAGGTGAAATCATGGCAGAGGCAGGAGAAAACGTCACTTATGATAAAGCCCGTGAAATTGAGCAGGCTGGCGTTTATCACGCTTTCGTAACAGTTGAGGCAAAGGAGTACTACACCAACGAAAGAGGCGAAACACAGATTCGTTTCGTTGAGCGTGTTGCCAAGATTATCGGTAACGGTATGGTTGACATCAAGGGCTATGTTGACTTTGATGTTGAAAAATACGGCATCAACGAGCTTGTTTCCTTCAAGGTGCTCCGTGAAATCATTGAGACTTCCTCTGACGCTGACGAGCTTGAGGAGAATATCAAGAAAAAGGCTGACGAGCTTGTTCCCAAGCACATCATCCTTGACGATATATATGCAACAATCAGCTACTTCATCAACCTCTGCGAGGGCGTTGGTACAGTAGACGACATTGACCATCTGGGCAACCGCCGTATCCGTTCCGTAGGAGAGCTTCTCCAGAATCAGTTCCGTATCGGTTACGCTCGTATGGAGCGTGGAATCCGTGAGAGAATGAATATCCAGACTCAGGATGTAAATACTCTTACTCCCCAGACTCTTATAAATATCAGACCTATTTCTTCCGCAATGAAGGAATTCTTCTGTTCATCACCCCTGTCCCAGTTTATGGACCAGAACAACCCCCTTGCCGAGCTGACTCACAAGAGACGTCTTTCTGCCCTCGGTCCCGGAGGTCTTTCCAGAGACCGTGCCGGATTCGAGGTTCGTGACGTTCACTACAGCCACTACGGCAGAATGTGTCCTATCGAGACTCCTGAAGGTCCTAACATCGGACTTATCTCATATCTTGCTACATTCGCAAGAATCAACCAGTACGGCTTCATTGAAGCTCCCTACCGCAAGGTAAACAAGGAAACAGGCGTTGTTACTAAGGAAGTAGTTTACATGACTGCTGATGTGGAGGATAACTACGTTGTAGCTCAGGCTAACGAACCTCTTACAGAGGACGGAAAGTTTGCCCGTCCCAGAGTAAATGCCCGTCACCGTGAACAGATTCTTGAATGTGAACGTGAAATCGTTGACTTCATGGACGTATCTCCTAAGATGGTTGTTTCCGTTGCTACATCAATGATTCCCTTCCTTGAAAACGATGACGCTAACCGTGCTCTCATGGGTTCAAACATGCAGAGACAGGCTGTTCCGCTTCTCAGAACAGAGCGTCCCTTTGTTGGTACAGGTATGGAATACAAGGCAGCTGTAGATTCAGGCGTATGTATCGTAGCTGACTGCGACGGTACAGTAAACTACGTTGATGCTGACAAGATTCACATTATCGGCTCTGACGGTATCGAAAGAAAGTACGAGCTTACAAAGTTCAAGCGTTCCAACCAGGGAACTTGTGTTAACCAGAGACCTATCGTTTCTGTTGGAGAAAAGATTGCAAAGGGTCAGGTTCTTGCTGACGGCCCTGCTACAGCTGACGGCGAAATCTCCCTCGGTAAGAATGCTCTCATCGGCTTCATGACATGGGAAGGTTACAACTACGAGGACGCTGTTCTTCTTAACGAGCGCCTTGTGCGTGAGGACGTATTTACTTCCGTTCATATCGAAGAATACGAAATCGAGTGCCGTGATACAAAGCTCGGACCTGAGGAAATCACACGTGATATTCCCAACGTTGGTGATGACGCACTTGCTAATCTGGACGAAAACGGTATTATCAGAATCGGTTCAGAGGTAACTTCCGGCGATATTCTCGTTGGTAAGGTTACTCCCAAGGGCGAAACTGAGCTTACAGCAGAGGAGAGACTCCTCCGTGCTATTTTCGGTGAAAAGGCACGTGAAGTACGTGACAATTCACTTAAAGTTCCCCACGGTGAAGCAGGCGTTATTGTTGACGTTAAGGTGTTCACCCGTGAAAACTGCGATGAACTCAGTGCAGGCGTAAATATGCGTGTAATCTGCTACATCGCTCAGAAGCGTAAGATTACTGTCGGCGATAAGATGGCTGGACGTCACGGAAACAAGGGTGTTGTATCACGTATTCTTCCCGAAGAAGATATGCCCTTCCTCCCCGACGGTACTCCTCTTGACATCGTTCTCAATCCCCTCGGCGTACCTTCACGAATGAATATCGGTCAGGTACTTGAAGTACATCTCGGTATGGCTTGCAAGGCGCTGGGCTGGCACATTATGACGCCTGTATTTGACGGCGCTCATGAGGATGATATTCGTGAATGTTTCCGTCAGGCAGATGAAAAGAGCAAGGCTCAGAGAGATGACTATTTTGAGCTTAACACCATGGATAAGGTTATCAACCCCAAGGCTCTTGAATTCAACGAGGATTGTAAATTCACACTTTATGACGGACGTACAGGTGAAAAGTTCGACAACCGTGTAACTGTGGGTTATATGTACTACCTCAAACTCCACCACCTGGTTGACGATAAGATTCACGCACGTTCCGTTGGTCCTTATGCTCTCGTTACACAGCAGCCTCTGGGCGGTAAGGCTCAGTTCGGCGGACAGCGTTTCGGAGAAATGGAGGTTTGGGCTCTCGAAGCTTACGGTGCAGCTTATACCCTTCAGGAAATCCTCACTGTCAAGTCAGACGATACTATCGGCCGTGTAAACACTTATGAGGCTATCGTAAAGGGACAGAACGTTCCGACTCCCGGTATCCCCGAATCCTTCAAGGTTCTTATCAAGGAAATGCAGTCTCTCGGTCTTGATGTTAAGGTTCTTGACATCAATCAGGAGGAAATTGACCTCAAGCAGTCCTTCGATGATGATCCTATCCCCGTAAGAGGCGACTTCAACGATGAAGATACAGAGGATCTCAGCGCACTTTCCGATGACGAAATCGGTGATGCCGGATATTCTCTCGGCAACGGCGAGGACGATGATTTCGACATGATTGATAAGGACGATACCTTCAGCTTCGATGACGAGGAAGAATCAGACATTTTCGGTAGCGATGACGATGAAAGCTCCTTTGATTCTTTCGACTTAGACGATGATTCATTCGACGATTAATTTTTGATGTTCTGTTCAGCGGCTGTATCACGCAGCTGCTGAACGGGCAATGTTTACCAAAAAATTGCAGGAGGTAGCAGTTTGGAATTTAATACTTTTGAATCGATAAAAATCGGTCTTGCCTCTCCCGAACAGATCAGAAGCTGGTCCTTCGGTGTTGTAGAAAGACCTGAAACTATAAATTACAGAACACAGAAGCCCGAAAGAGACGGTCTTTTCTGTGAGAGAATTTTCGGACCTACTAAGGACTGGGAATGTCACTGCGGTAAATTCAAGAAGATTCGCTTCAAGGGCAAGGTATGTGACCGCTGCGGCGTTGAAGTAACACGTGCAAGAGTCCGCCGTGAGAGAATGGGACATATCGAGCTTGCAGCTCCTGTTTCCCATATATGGTATTTCAAGGGTACTCCCTCCCGTATAGGTCAGGTTCTTGAAGTATCACAGAAGCGTCTTGAAGAAGTTCTCTACTTTACAAAATATATCGTAACAGACCCCGGTAATACAGAGCTTGTGAAAAAACAGCTTCTTTCCGAGAAGGAGTATCTCTCCTATCTTGAAAAGTACGGCGACGATTTCAAGGCTGAAATGGGCGCAGAGGCTGTAAAGAAGCTTCTCAATGAGTACGATCCTGCCCGTTATGATTTCCAGAAGAACCGCCTTGTTGAGATGGGCAAAATCTCACTTGGTCTGAATAAGCTTTCCTGCTTTAACAATCCTATGGAATGTCAGTGTGACGAGTGCCAGAAGTTTGCTGAACTGGAGGATATTGAGTGGAAGAACAATATCGAACTCAGCTCCGACGACCTTAAAAACGAGCTTGTTGGTCTGCCCGCAGGTCAGAAGAAAGTAAAGCTTATAAAGAGACTCCAGATTATTGAGTCTTTCCGTCTTTCAGGAAATAAGCCTGAGTGGATGATTCTTGATGTTATTCCCGTAATTCCCCCTGACATCCGTCCTATGATTATGCTGGACGGCGGACGTTACGCAACATCAGACCTTAACGACCTCTACAGACGAGTTATCAACAGAAATAACCGTCTTAAAAAGATGCTGGAGCTTGACGCTCCCGACATCATTGTAAGAAACGAAAAGCGTATGCTTCAGGAAGCTGTTGACGCTCTTATTGACAACGGCAGACACGGCCGACCTGTTACAGGCCCCAGCAACCGTGCGCTGAAGTCACTTTCAGATATGCTTAAAGGTAAGCAGGGACGTTTCCGTCAGAACCTTCTCGGTAAGCGTGTTGACTACTCCGGACGTTCCGTTATCGTTGTAGGCCCTGAGCTTAAAATGTACCAGTGCGGTCTTCCTAAGGAGATGGCTCTGGAGCTGTTCAAGCCTTTCGTTTTAAAGCGCCTTGTTGACAAGAAGGCTATTGCAAATATCAAGTCTGCAAGAAAGCTTATTGATCGTGCAGATAATAAAGTATGGGATGCGCTGGAGGATGTTATCAAGGATCACCCTGTAATGCTCAACCGTGCTCCTACGCTTCACCGTCTTGGTATTCAGGCATTCGAGCCCATCCTTGTTGAAGGCCGTGCTATTAAGCTTCACCCCCTCGTATGTTCAGCCTTCAACGCTGACTTCGACGGTGACCAGATGGCTGTACATCTTCCCCTTTCAGCAGAAGCTCAGGCAGAGGCACGTTTCCTCATGCTTGCTGCAAATAACCTGCTTAAGCCCTCAGACGGTAAGCCTGTTGCTGTTCCTTCACAGGATATGGTACTTGGTTCATACTATCTGACTATGGATAAACCCGGCGAACCCGGCGAAGGCAAGGTGTTCCGTGACGTTAACGAAGCTCTTATGGCTTACTACGAGCACGATGTATCTCTCCACGCTAACATTAAGGTAAAGATTACCAAGGATGTAGGCGACAAGAAGGTATCAAAGATTATCGACGCTACTGTAGGCCGTCTTATCTTCAACGAGAATATCCCCCAGAATCTTGGATATGTTGACAGAACAAATTCAGATAAGCAGTTCGACCTTGAGATTTCATTCCTCGTAGGAAAGAAGAAGCTTTCGGATATTATCGAAAGATGTATCAAGATTCATGGTACAACAACAACTTCTGAGGTTCTTGATAAAATCAAGGCTCTCGGATATAAATATTCAACCCGTGCTGCTCTTACAGTTGCGGTATGTGACGCATCTATTCCTCCTCAGAAGAAAAGTATTCTTGCTGAGGCTGACGCAGAGGTTGAACAGATTACTACAGAGTACGAGTACGGCTATATCTCTGCTCAGGAAAAGTCCAAGAAGATTATTACTCTCTGGACTGAAACAAACGACAGAGTTACTGCTGCCCTCAAGAAAAACTTCGATCCCTACAATCCTATCTGGATGATGGCTGACTCCGGTGCCCGTGGTAGTATCTCACAGATTCGTCAGCTTGCAGGTATGCGTGGACTTATCGCCAACACATCAGGCGGCGTTATCGAGATTCCTATCAGAGCTAACTATCGTGAGGGACTTAACATTCTGGAATACTTTATCGCATCACGAGGTGCGAGAAAGGGACTTGCCGATACAGCTCTCCGTACTGCTGACTCAGGTTATCTTACCCGTCGTCTTGTTGACGTTTCACAGGATGTTATTATCCGTGAAGAGGACTGCGGTACAACAGACGGTATCGAAGTATTTGAAATCAAAAACGGCAACGAAGTCGTTGAGCCTTTCGCAGAGCGTCTTGTGGGACGATTCCTTGCAGATGATCTCCGTGATGAGGCAGGCGAGCTTATCGTTTCAAAAAACAAGCTTATCAGTGACGCAGATGCAAAGAAGATTATCGAAGCAGGCGTGGAGAAGATTACTATTCGTTCAGTTCTTAACTGTAAGGCAAAGACAGGTGTATGTGCTAAGTGCTACGGTGCAAACCTTGCATTCAACAATATCGTATCTGTCGGTGAAGCTGTCGGCGTTATCGCTGCACAGTCAATCGGTGAGCCCGGTACACAGCTTACAATGAGAACATTCCATACCGGCGGCGTTGCTTCTGCCGATGCGGAAGATATTACACAGGGTCTTCCCCGTGTTGAGGAACTCTTTGAGAGCAGACGTCCCAAGGGTGCGGCTATTCTTTCAAGAATCACAGGTAAGGTTCATATCGAAGAAGTCAAGACTACACGTAATATTATTGTTACAAACGATGAGACCGGCGAGTCTGAGAACTATATGATTCCTTACAACTTCAAGATTCGTGTTGATGAGGGTCAGGTAATTCCTAAGGGTACAAGACTTACTGAAGGTAATATTTACCCTGCCGACATTCTCAATATTCTCGGTACAATGGAAGTACAGAACTATATCATCAACGAAGTACAGAAGGTTTACCGTTTACAGGGTGTTGACATCAACGACAAGCACATTGAAGTTATTGTACGTCAGATGCTCCGTAAGGTTAAGATCGAGGAGTCCGGTTCAAGCTATCTGCTTCCCGGTACACTTGTTGACATCAAGGAGATTAACCAGATTAATTCAGATCTTCAGGCTCGTATTGACGCAGGCGAATATGATTTGCAGCTTGTACAGTATTCACCTGTTCTTCAGGGTATTACAAAGGCATCTTCTAACTCTGACAGCTTTATGTCTGCTGCTTCATTCCAGGAGACAACAAAGGCTCTTACAGATGCGGCTATCAGAGGCAAGAGCGACAAACTTCTTGGACTTAAAGAAAACGTTATTATCGGTAAGCTTATTCCTGCCGGTACAGGTATGGACTGTTACAATCAGGTTAAGGTTGTCAGAACAGATGCCCCCAGTGAGCATCCTGTTCCTGTGGCAGCACCTGTTACAGCTCCCATGGTTTAAAATAATAAAAACTAAAGCGGACTATGTCCGCTTTAGTTTTACGCAAAGAAAGGAGTATGCTATGAATCCAAAAATGATTTTATTCGATTACGGCGGAACACTTGTTTGTGACCCGACTTATAATATGTCAGAAGGAAACAGTGCAATTTTTCCCTATATAACCGAAAATCCTTATAATGTCACCAAAGAGGAATTTGCCGATTACATAAAAGAACTCTTTGACGAAATCAAGGCGCTGAGAGGCGAATATATCGAACTGCACGAGCATATTTTTCTCCGCTATGTTCTGGAGCATTTCGGTATTAAGCTTTCCATTTCAATTGAGGAAGCAGAGTGGATTATCTGCACCACTCTTGCAAAGAATGTGGCAACTCCAAACGCTGCTGAAATGCTTGCTGAACTGCGGAAAATGGGAATCCGCACAGGTATAGTCAGCAATCTTTGCTGGTCGGGAAACGCTCTTACTCGTGCAATGGGAGAGGTTTTTCCTGAGCATGAATTTGAATTTATCATGACATCAAGCGAGTATATTTTCCGCAAGCCCGACTATCATTTTTTTGACCTTGCAATACGTAAATCGGGGCTGAAAGCGGAGGAAATCTGGTTCTGCGGAAACGTTATTGACATTGATATTATAGGTGCGAAAAACGTGGGAATGTTCCCTGTTTTCTACGATAATCAGGACATTCCCGACAGATTCAGACCTCTTAACGACATAAATAAAATAGATTTTCCTTGTCATCATATCAGCGGCTGGGGAGAGTTGATTGAGTTGATAAAATAAAAAATCCCCGCAAAAGCAGGGGAGAGAAAGTGAGGTGAAAATATGGAATACACATACAAAACAAAAATGGTATGCTCAAAAGAGATAAAATTCGATATTGAGGGCGATGTTATAACAAACGTCCGCTTTATGGGAGGCTGCAACGGCAATCTGAAAGCTATTTCCAAGCTTGTGGAGGGCTATACTGTGGAGCAGATTGAGTCGAAGCTCAGAGGCAACACCTGCGGAATGAGACCGACATCCTGCGCCGATCAGCTGAGTATTGCTGTAAGAGAAGCATTGGAAGCTACGAAATAGTATTGGGGTCAGAGAAAATAGACTGATCTCTGTCGCCTGTCATAATTTCGATTGCTTTGCTGCGGTTTTCCACAACGTTTACGGGCAAATCACCGCCAAATTCGCCGTCAAGAGTCCATGAAATCTGCTCGTCGTTAAGAGCAGTGAAGGTTATCTTGTTGGTGCGGAAAAATCTGATGTACTCCCTGTCAATCTCCTCGGAGATATTCAGCAGGGAGTGCACTATTTTCTGGAACTGAACCAGATTTGCAGGCTTTTTAATAAGAGTTACTTCAAATACGCCGTCATCAAGCAGGAAATCATTCATCGAAAGAAGTCCTGCCACTGAGCCGGAATTCGTGACCATGCCGAATATAAAATCGTCTTCAAGGACGGTATCGTTGTATTCTATACGCATAAGCTTTGAGCGCAGATTTGTTATCTGAGTCAGTCCGTTGAGGATGTAGGAAGCATGACCGAGGACGTTTTTTATCTGCTGAGAAGTTTCATAAGTCACGTTGGTGAATGCTCCGAAAGCGGCTATATACGTGAAATATTTGTCGTTGAAGCAGCCGATGTCTATCTGTAGGGGAGCACCGTTGGTAATCCATTTTACAGCGTCCATGGGTGCTTTGGGTATGCCGAGAGTACGGGCGAAATCGTTTGTTGAGCCGGCAGGAATATATCCGATAGGCAGTTTGTTTTCGCTGTCCATGATGCCATGGAGGCACTGACTGAGAGTGCCGTCACCGCCTGCGCATACGATAAGGTCGTAGTCGTTCTGACAGGCATATCTTGCTTTTTTTCGGGCATCAGCGCCGCTTTGGGTGATGTGCACGGTAACTTCATAATCGGATTTAACAAATTCGTTGATTATTTCACCCATCATTGAGCCGATAGTTCCTTTGCCGGCTATAAGATTCACGATAAAATATAATTTTTTCATATTAAGCTCCTGCAATTTGGTAGGATGAAAAGTCCTTCTTGTAATATTATATCTCTATTTTACAAGATTTGCAATAGAAAGATATAATTAAAAAATAAATTTTTTAAAAACCCTTGACAAATTACAAATAGTGTGGTATAATATAAAAGCTGGATGAGTACAGCACAAAAATAAATGAAACTGGGGTGTCGCCAAGCGGTAAGGCAACGGACTCTGACTCCGTCATTCGAGGGTTCAAATCCTTCCACCCCAACCATTTCTTATGCCCCAAATAGATGACAGGGCGAAAAACCACGCATTTGCGTGGTTTTTTTATGCTCTGACGCCGAAATTTTTTATACTGAAACCGTAGATGACATTTTGCCTTTTCAGCCTCAAAAGAGGATTTGAACGGGCGTTTTTTCATTTTCAAGAGAAATGAGAGCAGATTTGGAGAGAAGTTTCCGAATACTGCTCTTTTTTATTGCGAAAAACTTTCACAAAGTTTCCGACGGTTTCTTGTTCGTTATGCCGAACCCGTTGAGATTCACCACTCTCGATTGGTTCGGCATTTTTTTATTTCCCCCTATACTATTAAAAAGAAAGGATGGCGATGCCATGAAGAAAATCACATTCAATGCTCTGCTCAATCACAAGGCTATAACTATAAGCCGATGCAGATTGAAGTGGAGAAAGTTATTCCCCTCTACGGTAAGAGGTTCGAACAGATGAGAAATCATCCCCTGGATGACTGTCCCGAAATCATCGAGAACAGAGATCTGATGTATATGAAAGGCAATACCGCCCACTGCATTCTCTTCCTTGATGCCAACGGTAGCGATGGAATCCTTGTGGAAGCCGAGGGTGCTGACTACGCCCGCAAGTCACAGTTCATTCCGAATGCGAGAGCAATCATTGAGGCAAATGACATTACTGCCGGAGAACATCAGCTCCATGCAGAGCTGAAAGCTATGGCTGACCGAATCGCAGAGCTTGCTCACACAGGTCAGAAGCATTTCGTCTTTGAAGATATGCTCGGCGATGAAGATTTGCGAGTTCTGATGATTCGAACGGTGGCAGAAATGCTTGACAGACGTGAAGATCTTGCAGAGGTTCGTGACCACTA
>JAFXCR010000043.1 GCA_017516465.1 Ruminococcus sp. | reverse complement strand
TAAAACGTCGGTTTGTATGTGGAAGCGTGACGCTGCACCCAGTTCACGTTTTCGTGCGTAAACGCACTCACTCTGTACAGACAGGCAGTCTGCTATCGCATACGGTAGAAACATAAAACGTCGGTTTGTATGTGGAAGCGTGACGCTGCACCCAGTTCACGTTTTCGTGCGTAAATGCACTCACTCTGTACAGACAGGCAGTCTGCTATCGCATACGAAAGAAAATTTAAACGTTAATTCGTAGGGGCGGACCCATGTGTCCGCCCATTTTCATTTGCATATAATATAATGCAGACACCGTCCATACACACAAAAAAAGCTGTACACAAGGTACAGCTTTTTTATATTACTTTTTCTTTTCAGCGGATTTCTTTGCCTTTTTTCTGTTCTTCATCCATGACCATGTTACAGGTGCAACGAAGATTGAAGAATATGTACCGGAGATAAGTCCGAACATAAGAGGAACAGAGAAGCTGAGAAGTGAATGATATCCTGTTACAAATACAACAACAGAGATAATCAGCATTGTACTGATAGTTGTAATTGATGTTCTGATAGAACGTGTCAGTGACTGTGTACAGCTGATATTGATACGCTCGCTGAGTGATGCCTTCGGGAAGATTGTACGGTTTTCTCTGATTCTGTCGTAGATAACGATAGTATTGTTAATAGAGTAACCGAGAATTGTAAGAAGTACAGCAACGGTATTCTTATCGAATTCAAAACCAAAGATAATAGTTACTGCAATTGCTACAACGAGGTCGTGGCAGAGAGCAAAAATTGAGCATAAACCAGCTGACCATCCGCCGATTTTTCTGAATCTGATAGCGATGTAGATGATGATTACAACAGCAGCGAAAAGTACAGCAACAAGACACTTGAGAAGAGCCTCACGAGCTGTTGATGAACTTACGTTGTTGATGTTGGGTTCGTCAATATTGTTTTCGGGGAACTTTTCCATAAGACGTTCTGTAAGTGCGTTGGGATGAACCTTGTTTACAGAATCAACGAACTTGATTTCCTTACCGGTGAACTTCTCAGTGAGTGTTGCCGTAAGAGCTTCAGCCTCATCTGTGCTGAAATTCTCCTTTGTGAAGTTGACTGTAAGGATATTTGTACCTTCTGCGGGCTCAGAGAGCTCGATATTTGCATCAACCCCCTTGATAAGTTCGCCTGCCTTATTAATATCGTCAGCGGTAATTTCGCCTGTATAGCTGAAATTATAGCTGTAATCTGTTGAAACGTCGAAAGTTTCTGAAGATGTATAAGCGATGATAATCTGCTTCTTATCGTCGTCACCGATTGAAGAACCAAGCTTTACATTTACCTTTGATTCAATAAGATCATCAACAGCATCTGCAACATCATTTGCAGAGATATCGCCGGTGTAGCTGTAAGAAATTTCAGAACCGCCCTTGAAGTCAATTGAAAGATTTACGCCTCTGACGATAAGTCCGACGATAAAAGCAACAATAACTGCAATTGCGATACCGAGGATCATTTTCTTCTTTCCGCAGAAGTTATAAACCTTAGCGGGCATAAGAGCTGCAATTTCTTTTTTGGATTTCTTCGTCATTTCTCGTCACCTCCGTAAAGCTTTCTGTTTTTGAAGCAGTTGAACTTTGAAAGTGATGTCACCATAAGTCTTGCTGCGAAAACTCCCATTACAAAGTTAAGGATAACACCTGCAAGGAGTGTGAAGCCGAAGGAATAAACGAAGCCTTCAGCAGTTGCACCGAATGCAGCGAATACTGTCTTGTTGAGAATCTGTGAGAAGAAGCTTGACGGAACACCGAAAGCACCCATGAGGATGATAGCGATAAGAACGTTTGTTACGTTACCGTCAAGAATAGCGGAGAACGCCTTCTTGTAAGCAATCTTAATAGAAGAATCGAGGGACTTGCCTGATCTGATTTCTTCCTTGATACGCTCGCCGGTGATGATGTTTGCGTCAACGCCCATTCCGACAGCGAGGATGATACCTGCGATACCGGGGATTGTGAGAGTTGAGCCGGGCATGAAGCCAAACCAGCCTGTTACGAATGCGATACTTCCTGCGATCTGACCGATGAGGGCGATAACTGCCACAAAACCGGGGAGTCTGTAAAGGAAGATCATATAAACTGCAATGAATCCGAAGGCGATAGCTGCTGCAAGAAGGATTGCTTCAAGCGAGCCTGAACCCATTGTAGGAGTGATAGTTCTCTTGTTTGTGATTTCCATTTTGAAGGGGAGAGCACCGCCGTTGATCTTATCAGCGAGAGCCTTTGCCTCTTCGTATGTAAAGTCGCCTGTAATCATAGCGCTTCCGTCGGTAATAACCTCGTTTACCGAAGGAGCTGAAATCTGTGTTTCGTCCATCCAGATAGCAATAGGAACGCCTGTGCTCATAGCATTCTGTGTAGCTGTTGCAAACTTTTCCTTACCGGATTCCTTAAGCTCAAGGGATACAACGATCTGCTGACCTGTTGCAGTTTCGTTGGACTGTATAGTTCTTGGTTCTGCTGATTCAACGTCAGAACCTGTAAGAACAATTTCACCTGTATAGGCAGCCTGTCCTGATTCATCAGTAGTCTGCTCTGTACCCATACGGAAGGTCAGCTCAGCCATTGTGCCAAGTTCCTGAACAGCCTTGTCGGGGTCAAAGTCAGTTGTTCCTGCTTCCCATGGGAAACGTACAATAATTCTGTCGCTTTTTGTGTCGCTGTAAACTTCGCTGTCGGTGATACCGAGAGTTGAAAGTCTTGTTTTGATAACAACTGTTGCTGCTTCAAGCTCATTCTTGTCTGCGTTGAAGTCGTCTGCCGGCTCAAAGGTAGCGTCAACGCCGCCCTGAATATCAATACCGAGGCGAACATCATCAACACCCTTGATAAGTGGCTTCTTGTTGTCGCCGAATCTGTAATCAAGACCGAAAACGGCAGAGAATGTAAACAGTGCGATCAAAGCAACGACGATGAAGAAAGTGGGTTTTCCAATCCTTTTCACGGTCATGCCTCCTAAAATTCCGAACCTTTTTCTGCTTTATGATATCAAGAAAGGTTCTTTATAATCTGTCACTTTGACAATTGTTAATATTGTACTATATTTTTTAAAAAAAGTCAAGCCTGCATCCATTAAATGCAAATATTTCAAGAATTTGCACAATTACGCTGTGTGTTTTTTATCATTATTCACATATTTCTGAGATGTCACTTGAAATGCTTCTGGGATATCTTCAGCCTGTTGATAGCACGGTTGAGTGCTGCCTGAGTCTGGTAGTACTCATGGATACTCTGCTTCTGCCGAAGCTTTTCCTGAGCTCTCCGGCGTTCCTCCTCAGCAAGCTTTATGTCGATTTCTTCCGGAAGCTCGCAGGTATCGGCAAGGATAACCGAGCTGTCCGGCATCACCTGTATGAAGCCGTCAGATATAGCGGCATAGTGCCATTTTCCGTCCACCATGTATTTCAGCTCACCAGTAGGGAGCGTTGTTACAAGCGGTTCATGACCTGCCATTATTCCGAGAAGTCCGTCAATAGCGGTTATCACGAGATGCTCGCATTCTCCTTTATAGAAAATGCGGTCTGTGGCGATAATTTCGAGGTGAAATGTCTTTGCCATGATTACACATCCCCGATCTGGCGTGCCTTGTGGATAACATCGTCGATAGTTCCTGCCATGAGGAAGGCTGATTCCGGATATTTGTCCATATCGCCCTCGATTATTGCACTGAATCCCTTGATTGTTTCGCTTACGGGAACATATTTGCCCTTGAGACCGGTGAAGTTCTCTGCAACGTTGAACGGCTGGGAAAGGAATTTCTGGATTTTTCTTGCACGGTATACGGCAAGCTTATCCTGTTCATCAAGCTCCTCCATGCCGAGAATTGCGATGATATCCTGAAGCTCCTTGTATTTCTGGAGAAGCTCCTGCGTGCGTCTTGCGACCTGATAATGCTCATCGCCGACGATTTCCGGTTCAAGTATGCGTGAGTTTGATTCAAGCGGATCAACGGCCGGATATATACCCTGTTCCACGATTTTTCTGGAAAGAACGGTAGTTGCGTCAAGATGTGCAAAGGTTACTGCCGGTGCCGGATCAGTAAGATCGTCAGCCGGAACGTATACAGCCTGAACTGACGTAATAGAGCCGCTTTTCGTGGATGTTATGCGTTCCTGAAGCTCTCCGACCTCAGTTGCGAGAGTAGGCTGATAACCGACTGCGGAGGGCATACGTCCCAGCAGAGCCGAAACCTCTGAGCCCGCCTGAACGTAACGGAAGATATTGTCGATGAACAGCAGGACATCCTTATGCTCACGGTCACGGAAGTATTCCGCCATTGTAAGACCTGTCTGTGCCACTCGCATACGGGATCCGGGCGGCTCGTTCATCTGACCGAAAACAAGTGCAGTCTTGCTGATAACGCCTGATTCCTGCATTTCGTTCCAGAGATCGTTTCCCTCACGGGATCTTTCCCCGACTCCCGTAAATATCGAATATCCGCCGTGTTCAGTGGCTATATTGCGGATAAGCTCCTGAATGAGTACCGTTTTTCCGACTCCTGCACCGCCGAAAAGTCCGATTTTTCCTCCCTTTGCGTAGGGGGCGATAAGGTCGATTACCTTGATTCCCGTTTCAAGCACCTCAACAACTGAGCTTTGTTCCTGAAAGGTGGGAGCCTTTCTGTGGATTTCCCAGTATTCTCCGGCTTCCACGTCGCCTTTTTTGTCTATTGGCTGACCGAGAACATTGAACATACGTCCGAGAGTTTTTTCTCCCACGGGAACCCTTATACATCCTCCCGTAGCAGTGACCTCCATATTCTTGCTCAGTCCCTCGCTGGAAGCCAGCATGATACAGCGGACTGTACGGTCCCCCATGTGCTGTGCAGCTTCCATGAAGCGTTTATTTCCGTCGATTTCAACAGTAAGAGCTTCCCTTATCATCGGGAGTCTTCCGCTGCTGAACACAACGTCTACAACAGGTCCTGTAACCTGTATGATTCTTCCTGTTTCCATGTGTATATGCTTTCAGCTCCTTCACTGGAGATTCTGGCTGACAGAGCCGCTCACGACCTCGGTGATTTCCTGCGTGATAGACCCTTGTCTTGCCCTGTTATACTGCAATGACAGTTCTTTTATCATATCGTTTGCACTGGTGGTTGCAGAATCCATTGCCGTCATTCTTGACTGCTGTTCACAGCAGAAGGCTTCAACCATAGCACCGTAGATGATACCCTTGGCGTAGTTCGGAATAAGATTTGCCATAACCTCCTCCGGCGACGGCAGGAATGAAGCCTCCGGAAGTTTTTTCATGGTTCCGTCCGGTGCCTTCCCGAAATGTCTGCGTCTGAACGGAAGGAGCTGTATCATTCTTTCTTCCTGTACATTTGAGGTCACCATGTCCGTGTAGATAACATACACCTCGTCAAGCTCACGGCTGCTGAATTTTTCAAGCACCAGCTGAGCGATCTCCATTGCTCTGTAAAGCGTGGGATTCTGCGTGGTATAGAGGAATTCCCCATCCACGAAGGGCTTGCTGCTGTTTTTCATACGGCTTGTGAAGTATATTCTTCCGACCTGTCCCAGCACGAAAAGATAGCAGTTGTTGATATCAGGCGATTTTGCAAGCTCGTTTTCGGTGAATTTCAGTATGTTGTGGTTGTAGCTTCCGCAGAGTCCCTTGTCGGCAGTAATGACGATATAGCCCTTTTTACGCTTCTCCGGAGAAATATTCGGACGGCGGTCGAAATACATCTGCCTCATGTGCGGAGTATGCTCCATAACGCTTTCAATTGTTTCCTGCAATTTATAGAAGTAAGGCTCTGTTGCATCAAGTGCCTTTCGTGCCTTTTTAAGCTTTGACGAGGATATAAGGTACATAGCGTTAGTGATTTTCAGTATCTGCTTTATGCTGTCGATACGTTCCCGTATCTCTCTCATATTAGGCATATCTGCTCACCTCTTATTCCTCGAATGCAGTGACAATCCGCTCGATTCTCTCGGAAAGGTCGTCAGTAAGCACCTTGTTCTGCTCGATTTCCGCTATGATATCCTGTCCGTATGTGCCGATGTAGCTCATAAGATCGTCACAGTAATCCTTGATTTCTGCGGCGGGAATCCCCTTGAAAAATCCGTGCTGTGCCGCATAAAGCAGAATTACCTGTTCATAATGCGGCAGGGGTCTGCACAAAGGCTGTTTGAGCAGCTCTGTAAGCATTCTTCCGTGAGCAAGAAGCTCCGTAGTGGACTGGTCAAGCTCAGACGAAAACTGCGTGAAGATTTCCATTTCCTTGTACTGAGCAAGGTCGATACGGAGATTTCCGGCAGCTTTTTTCATTGCCTTTGTCTGGGCGGCTCCTCCTACACGGGACACAGAAAGTCCATAATTCACCGCAGGACGCTGTCCGGCATTGAAAAGCTCGCTTTCAAGGAAAATCTGTCCGTCCGTGATAGAAATAACGTTTGTCGGAATATATGCGGAGATATCTCCGGCAAGAGTCTCTATAACCGGCAGTGCCGTCAGCGATCCTCCGCCGTGTTCATCATCAAGGCGGCAGGAGCGTTCCAGAAGCCTTGAATGCAGATAGAAAACATCGCCCGGATATGCCTCACGTCCCGGAGGTCTGTGAAGCAGCAGCGACATCGCACGGTATGCTACCGCGTGCTTTGAAAGATCATCGTATACAATGAGGACATCATGTCCCTTTGACATGAAATATTCAGCGATCGCAGTTCCCGAATAGGGGGCTATATACTGAAACGGTGCCGGATCGCTTGCAGAAGCACACACTACAACAGTGTGATCCATGGCTCCGTGCTTCCTGAGAGTTCCCACGATCTGTGCAACGGTAGAATTCTTCTGACCGATAGCCACATATACGCAGATAATGTTCTTGTCCTTCTGATTTATGATAGTATCGATGGCAATTGAGGTCTTTCCTGTCTGTCTGTCACCGATAATAAGCTCACGCTGTCCGCGTCCGATGGGGAACATGGAGTCAATGGCAAGAATTCCCGTCTCAAGCGGAACATTTACCGGCTTTCTCTCGATAACTCCGGGAGCCTCACGTTCAATAGGAAAGTAGTCCTCGGCGATTATTCTTTCTCCGCCGTCAACTGGTGCGCCGAGAGCATCAACGACACGTCCGATAAGTTCGCTGCTCACGCCGATTCCGGCACGTTTTCCCGTTCTGGCAACGGAGGAGCCTTCTGTAAGTCCGTAGTCATCGCCAAGAAGCACTATGCCTGTTGTTTTTTCCTCTATATTCTGTACGATTCCTCTGATTCCTGTTTCAAACTCAACAAGCTCGCCATACATAACGGAATTCATTCCTCTTACCTGAGCAATTCCATCTCCGAGACGTGTTATGAATCCGGTTTCAGTGGCTCCGGATTTTACATCAAAGTCCTGAATCTCCGTTTTAAGCACGGAGATTATATCGTTCATAGAGCCGATAACAGCTTTTTCTTTATTACTGCCTGTATATTCAGTAGCTCTACTGTGAAGGCTTTCCTTCATGCGGCTGAGAGCACTGCGGTAACTCTTATCGTACTCGACATCGCCTGCATTGAGGATGAATCCTCCTATGATATCGGGATCCTGCCTGTACTCTATGGAAATATCATCCTTGACGAATTTTTCCATTATATATCTGCGGAGATCAGCCTGCTGACTCTCCGTAAGCGGCGTAACATAGCGGACAACAGCCTTGATACATCCCTGCTTTTCAAGAAGTGCGTCATTGTATTCTTCCAGTGCGGCAGGAACAGACTCTATACTTCTGTTCTTTACTGCACCAAGCATAAATCTGTGCAGACTTTCGGGAAAAAGCCGTGAGATTATCGAACGCTTTTCATCCGAGGTAACAAGCGGATTTGAAAGAGTATCAGCAACATCTTTACAATCTGTAAAGATATGCTTTGCGGCTTCTGCGTCATCCTGAGTGATATCAAGACGAAGAAGCTCCCTGAGAAGTTCTTTATCTGCGGTACTCATCAGGCATCACCCTCCTCATCGGATAAGAATTCATCCACAAGGCGGCGGTTTTTCTCGTCATCAAGATTTTCTCCGATAATTTTCGAGGCAGCTTCAATAGCAAGGTCGGCGATCTGAGTCTGTGCCTGTGCAAGAACTCTCTTACGCTCGTTTTCGATAGTCTTGTTTGCGTCAGAAATCATCTGGTCTGCTTCCTCCTGAGATTTTTTCAGAATGGCAGATTTCTCCGATTCTGCGTCCTCGTGAGCTTTCATGATAATTTCCTGAGCCTTTTCCTTTGCCTCGCTGATGCTGTCCTCATACTCCTTTTTCAAAGCCTCGGCTTCTTCCTTGGATTTCTTTGCGGCATCGAGATCATCCTGAATAGTACGGGTACGTTCATCCATGATCTTTCCGACCGGCTTGAAAAGGAATATCTTAAGCAATATGAACAGCAGTATGAAATTTACTGCCGCCCATATAAAGTTCCAGTGGTCTATATCCAGCATAAAATTGCTTCCTCCTGCTCTTACTTAAGGAAAAAGATGATGAGTATTGCGATTACAAAGCCATAGATAGCCGTAGCTTCAGCAAGAGCACATCCTAAAAGAAGTGCTTTGTTGATATCTCCCTTGGCTTCCGGCTGACGTGCGATTGCCTCAGCCGCCTTTGATGTTGCAATTCCGATTCCGATTCCTGCACCTGCTCCCGTAAGAACGGCAATAGCGGCACCCAATGCGATTGCTCCCATAGTAAACCTCCGTTTTATTTAAGGAAAAAGATGATGAGTATTGCGATTACAAAGCCATAGATAGCCGTAGCTTCAGCAAGAGCGCATCCTAAAAGAAGTGCTTTGTTGATATCTCCCTTGGCTTCCGGCTGACGTGCGATTGCCTCAGCCGCCTTTGATGTTGCAATTCCGATTCCAATTCCTGCGCCTGCTCCCGTAAGAACGGCAATAGCGGCACCCAATGCGATTGCTCCCATAAAAAATCCTCCAAAAAAATATTAGCAATACCGCACAGAGCTTGTGCGGTGCTGTCTGTTATTCCTCTTCCATTGCCTCAGCCATGAACAAAGAGGTGAGAAATACAAATACATAAGCCTGAATACATCCGTCGAAGATGTCAAAATACAAGCCGAGAACCAGCGGAATTCCCACCGGAACAACAAGCCTTATAAGCTCCATTACAACGAATGCACCGAGAATGTTTCCGAAAAGACGCATACAGAGCGAAAGCGGCTTGATGAAAAGCTCAAGTATCTTGATTGGCAAAAGCAGCGGCATAGGTTCGATAAAGCTGTGAAGCCAGCCTTTTCCGCCACGTTCCTTTATACCGCAGAACTGTATCAGCAGTATTGCAAATATCGCAAGTGTTGCGGTAACTCCCAGATCCTTTGTCGGCGGACGAAGCCCCACTATGCCGACTATATTCGAGATACCTATGTAAATCAGCATCGTTTCAAGGATCGGAAGATATTTCTTCCCCTTCGGACCGAGAATGTCAAGGAAAAAGTTATTCATCCAGTTTATGCCGATTTCCAGCAGACATTGTGCTCCGGTGGGAACAGTTTTCAGCCTTCTGACAATCAGCATTGAAACAAGCACGACAACTACCATTATTCCCCACGTCATAACGCATGACTCAGGAACGGGGATTCCCCCGAAAATCGGTATGGTAAAGGCTACACGGCATTCAAGCTCCTCAAGGAGCTTTTCAGCAATATCCATATACAAGCACCCTCATTCTAAGACAATACCGTGCAAAACCTGTGCGGTATTGCTGTAATAAATAAAAAACGGAGAGTTGTGAAAACCTCCGTTTATCCGTACAGAATCAGCGGAAGCCCTGCTTCATATTGCAGAGCAGTTTCCACTATTAATAATATAACAAAACCTCAGAATTGTCAATAGATTACAGTGAAATATATATATAAAATAAATATATGCAATGTAGGGTGCGATGCCCACATCGCACCGCAGACAAATTACATTCATAACGGGCGGATGTAGGCATCCGCCCCTACATAAGTTATAAACCTATAAAATATATCTGCCTGCAATTTTTTACACATACCAATGAAATCTCAATTATTCCTCACCGTTTTCGCCAGAGCCTTCCTCAGCCGGAGCAGCTGCCAGAGACATAGCATTCGATAGTCTTTCGATTGCACCGGAATTCAGCTTTTCCGTAAGTCTTACCCTGTCAAGCTCACGCTTGAAAGCAGCAAGCTCATTGGCGATTTTCTTCATGATCTCGGTATTTTTTTCCTGTTTGTCCTCCAGAGCACATACACGCTTTATAAGACTGTTGATATTTCCGGCAAGAGCCTCATTCACATCGTTCTGCTTTTCTCCGAACTCAGTAAGCTTTTCTGCCGCCTTTGTCATCCTGATCTTTTCATGTCCGTCAAAGGAACGGACAAATTCGTTGGTAAGCTTAGTTTCTGCCATAATTTTCACCTCATTCATCGTCCGTGATTCTTTCAAGCTCTATTTCTTCACTCTGAGCATTTATAATAATCATTTTATCGCCGTCAACGGTATATTCAGCGTCCCTGAGTTCTTCACCACCGAAAATTGATCCGCTGATAGTAATTGTCTCATCTGTAAGCTCAAAATCAGATACTCCTATCCTGATTTCAAGGGATGTACCTTCATCATTGCATATCATGAATGTTTTTATATTATCGCCCGTAATATCATATCCGTCAGTAACGGAAGCTTCAGTAAAATCTCTCACAATATCATCGTAGAGATCGCCGCTTATCCATTGGAATTCACCGTAAAGTTCCTCGCTGCCGTCTGTTTTCTCCATGGTAAGGTCGTTATCACTGAAAGCATGGAGCACAAAGGTTTCACCGTCGAAATCGTAATTATCGCCGGAAAATTCCATTCCGCTGAACACAAAGTTATCATCTTCAAAGTAAAGATCATCGGAAAGATCCTGCACAGCACAGATATAAGCCTCATCCTCGCTGTGTATATCAAAGATTGTATCTTCTTTTTCAACGGGTACCCATCTGCCGACTGCGGGATGAACTTCCTCCTCAGTAGATAAGTTTTTCTTATCTTCCTTGTCGCTTTCTTTTTTTCCGCATGAAGCAAATGTACATGACATCATCGACATAGCAAGCAGAATTGTCAGAAATTTTTTCATACGTTGTTCCTCCAGTAATCCAAAGTATCCTCAATTGTCTGTTCCATTGATATTTCAGCCTTCCAGCCGGTATCCTCATAAATCCTTGAAACATCCGGCTCAATAACGGGAATATCGGATGCTCTCATTCTTGCAGGATCCTGCTGAACTTTTATTTCCTTCTGTGAGAAGCTCAGTGCCGTATCGAGAATATACTGAATCTCAACGGCTTTTCCTCTGCCGACATTGTATGTGCGTCCGCTGACACCCTTTTCACCAAGAAGTCTGTATGCTCTTACAACGTCACGGACATCGGTGAAATCACGCTTTGCGGCAAGATTTCCGACGCTCATAACAGCCGGAGAATCGCCCTTTTCGATAAGTGCTATCTGACGGCAGAAATCGGAAATAACAAACATCGGAAGCTGCTGCGGTCCGGAGTGATTGAATGCTCTCACCATTACGATATCCATTTTGTAGGCACGGGCGTAAACTTCGCCGAGCATTCCCTGACAAGCCTTTGTTGCGGCATAGATGTTTCCGGGGTTGAGAGGTTCTTCCTCAGTAAGCGGACAGGCGTCCTTTCGGATAAAGCCGTATTCCTCGCCGGAGCCGATAAGAATCAGGCGGATATCCTTTTTTTCGCAGTTTTTCACGGCTTCAAGAACATTTATCGTTCCGATAACGTTGATATCCGCCGTGAGCTGAGGTTTTTTCCACGACAGGGAAACAGAACTCTGTGCCGCAAGGTGATATATCACATCCGGCTTTATTTCGCCGATAACTTCAATTACAGCGTCCGCATTGAGAATATTCAGCGTGCGGACGGAGCAGTTTCCGCTTATATTTTCATTTTCCAGACAGGTCGCAAAGACCTCCTGACCTGCGGAGCTGAGTTCACGGATGAGGTATCCTCCCACGAAGCCGGCACCGCCTATAATAAGAGCTTTCATCAGCTGTTCTCCTTTCCGGACAAAACACGATAAAGGCTGTCCAGAGCGATTTTTTCATTAAACTGCGAGCAGACTCTTTCTGCCGCCGCTTTTCCGAGGATTTCACGCAGTTCCTTGTTTGCAGCAAGGGTATTTATAGCGTCTGCAAGCTCAGCCGGATCAGATTTTTTCACGGTAAGACCGGTAACTCCGGCAAGGCTTACATGAGGAACTCCCGACGGCAGAAGCGTATTTATAACAGGCTTGCCGTAAATCATGGCTTCAAGCTGAACTATGCCGAATGCCTCGCTTTTTTCTACCGAGGGAAGCACGAAGATATCGCAGTCGGCATATGCCTGTTTAAGCTCATGGTCGGAGAGAAATCCAAGAAAATGCACTTTATTTTCAAGCCCTTTTTTGCGGGCATATTCTTTAAGTGTAGGTTCAAGATCGCCTGTTCCGGCAATAAAAAGCTCACAGCCCTTTACTCTGCGGAACGCTTTCAGAAGCACATCCACGCCCTTGTAGTAGACAAGACGTCCGGTGAAAAACACCTTCACGCTTCTTTTATCGCTGCATTTTTTGGTAAGAACCGGCTTTCTTTCGATGCCGAGGTACTTCTCCGGAGCGATTCCATATGGAACAATCCGGCATTTATCACCGTAATCGGTAAGATAATCAGAGCCGGAATAATGTCCGGGAGTTGCAATTGCAATTGCGTCCGCACGGTTGAGAAGCCATTTCATGAACGGCTTATAGACGAGCATGAGTTTCTTCTGCTTTACTATGTCGGCATGCCACGAAAGTACTATTCTACCCTTGAATCCGGACAGAAGCACAGCAGCGTCCGCAAGGGGAAAGGGCATATGAATGTGGATTACATCCGCATTTTTCGCCATTTTTCTGAAAAGTCTTATAAAAGTAAAGGAAATCGGACACTTGAAGAACGTTCCGAGACTTGCGGCACGGGTAACTTCCACGCCGTTTATGCGCTGTCTCACGGTTTTTCCACGATCATCACGGCACACCAGAACTTTCACGTCAGCGTCATAGCTTCTGCCAAGCTCCTCGGAATACAGTCTCACAAGCGTTTCGATTCCGCCAACATGAGGGTAATAAGCCTTGTTTACCTCTAAAATCCTCAGTTTTTTCGTCATGATACTAACTCCTTGTAAATGTCGTGAAGCATCTGTGCCGATCTTTCCCATGTGAATCCCTTTGCACGTTCAATTCCACGTCTGCTGAGATCTCGGCGAAGCTCCTCATCTGTATACAGTCTGTATAATCCTCTTGCGATGCTTTTCACATCGTAAGGATCAACGATAACAGCACAGTCGCCTGTTACCTCCGGAAGCGATGCCGCACCCGATACAAGAACTGGAACTCCGCAAGCCATAGCCTCAAGCGGCGGCATACCGAAGCCCTCATAAAGAGAAGGGAATACAAATGCCAGTGCTCCGCACATGAGAGCGTTCATGTCCTCTGAGGGAACGTATTTCGTGAAAATAACCTTATCTTCCAGTCCGAGAGACTTCACACGGCTGAAAATCCCGTCATACAGCCAGCCCTTTCCGCCGGCAAGAACAAGCTTCGGCGAATTGCCTACCTTCTTTGAAAAGGCATTGTAGGCTGAAATAAGACGCTCCAGATTCTTTCTCGGCTCAATTGTTCCGAGGTAAAGGAAATAATCTCCCTCAATGCCGAGAGATGCCTTTACATCGGCGATTTTCTTAGAATCTCCGCACGGATGAAATCTCTCAGTATCAACCCCGCACGGCACAACTCTGAGCTTATCTTCGCACCACGGGAAATATTTCACTATCTCAGTGCGTGAAAATTCCGAGTCGGTAACTACGATATCTGCACGTTTCAGGGACTTTTTCAGTCCGGCGTCGAGCATGAAGCGTGTGCGTCCCCTGACAGTCTCCGGAAAAGCCTTATAGACCATATCGTGAACGGTAACTACTGTTTTTCCTTTGACTCCGGGCGGAATGATATAGTTGAAAAAATGCGTGATATCGGACTTCTTCCCAAAGAACGCAGAGTACGGCACCGGAAGCAGCACCGACAGCAGTCTGTACAGCTTTTTCGGGAAGCGTGACGTGTTCAGCTTGATATTTTTGCCGGAAAACTGCTTTATCTGCCGTACAGCATTTCCTTTGCGGTCGGCGAAAAAGCTGTATTCACAGCGGTTTTCGGGATAAAGCTCTGCAAGCTTCATGGTCTGACCGGCTTCGCACCAGCCGATTCCTGTTATCTTATCGGCGATAAGCGGAACAGCGTCAAAAGTAATTTTCATTCCAGCAACTCCTTTACTATTAGTATATTGCAAATGGGCGGTCATTGACCGCCCTGTAAAAATCAGCCTGTAATTGCCTTGACCTTGATTTCCTTTTCAACGAGGTCAAGATCATTCTTAACCATTCTCTCAACAAGCTCAGAGAATGAGATTTCACGCTTCCAGCCGAGCTTTTCCTCAGCCTTAGCAGGATTTCCGAGGAGGATATCAACCTCAGCCGGACGGAAGAACTTCTTGTTTACCTTAACAATTGTCTTGCCTGTTGCCTTGTCGATACCGATCTCGTCAACGCCTTCACCCTGCCACTCAACGTCGATTCCAACGTGCTTGAATGCAGTCTCAACGAACTCACGGACAGTTCTTGTCTCGTTTGTTGCGATAACGTAGTCATCGGGAGTTTCCTGCTGGAGCATGAGCCACATAGCCTTTACATAGTCCTTTGAGTGTCCCCAGTCACGCTTGGAATCCATGTTTCCGAGCTCCATGTACTCCTGTACGCCGAGCTTGATTCTTGCAGCAGCGTCAGTGATCTTTCTTGTAACGAACTCGATTCCGCGTCTTTCAGACTCGTGGTTGAAAAGGATACCTGAGCAAGCGTACATTCCGTAGCTTTCACGGTAGTTCTTTGTGATCCAGTGACCGTAAAGCTTAGCAACGCCATAGGGACTTCTGGGGTAGAAGGGAGTTGTCTCGCACTGTGGAATAGCCTGTACAAGACCAAACATTTCAGATGTTGAAGCCTGATAGAAACGAGCCTCAGGCTTTACGATTCTGATAGCTTCAAGCATATTTGTAACGCCGATAGCGTCGATGTCAGCGGTTCCGAGGGGGGTATCCCAGCTTGTAGCAACGAATGACTGAGCAGCAAGGTTGTAAACCTCGTCAGCCTGAGAAATCTTCATAGCGGAGACGAGAGATACGGGGTCTGTCATATCTGCGTAGATAAGTGTAACCTTGTCCTTGAGGTGAGCGATGTTGCCGTAATCAACGGTAGCCTTTCTTCTCCAGATACCGTAAACGTTGTAGCCCTTTTCGAGGAGAAGCTCAGCAAGATATGAGCCGTCCTGTCCTGTAATTCCTGTAATAAGTGCGTTTTTCATATATATTTTCTCCTTTTTAATTATTTACACAAGATCTGTTCTGCCTGTTTCTTTGAGCTGTGCGATTACCTTCTTTACATCCTGAGTGTTGTTCTTGGAGCATACAAGAAGCACATCGTCGGTATCCACGATAATGAGATCTTCGGTACCGATAGCTGCAATAAGACGTTTTCCGCCGCATATTGTAGTTCTTTCGGAATCAACAGCGATAACGTCGCCGCTGATGAAGTTCTTGTTTTCGTCAGTCTCGTTGATGCGTTCAACGGCGAGCCAGCTTCCGACATCATCCCAGCCGAAGCTGCCGGGGAGAGTGTAGATATCTGAAGCCTTTTCCATAATGCCGAAATCCACTGATTCACTTGGGAATGCAGTAAATTCCTTCACGAGAGTTTCTTCATAAGCCGGAGTTCCGAAGCTTTCACCGATTTTCACGGCACCCTCGTAGACTGTCGGCATGAATTCCTTAATATTCGCCATAACGGAGGAAATCTTCCACACGAACATACCGCTGTTCCAGAGATATTTACCGGATGCGAGATATTTTTTTGCAGTTGCAAGATCAGGCTTTTCAACGAAGCGTTCAACCATGTATGCGTTGCCTGTTTCCGTTCCGAAATTGATGTATCCGTAGCCTGTTTCGGGATATGTCGGAGTAATTCCGATAGTAACGAGATTCTTTCCCTGTTCAGCAACAGCAACAGCCTTTTTCAGCGTGCTGACGTAGATATCCTCATAGCCGATGAGATGGTCTGAGGGGAGTACAAGCATAATTGCGTCGTCGTATTTTCTGCCGATAACTGCTGCCGCAAAGGCTATGCACGGAGCAGTATTTCTTGAACACGGCTCTGCAAGGATGTTCTCAGCCGGAATATCCGGAAGCTGATCCTTTACAAGCTCAGTGTAAGCGGCATTTGTAACGATAAAGACATCCTCTGCCGCCACAAGGGGACTGAGACGCTTTACGGTTTTCTGAATCATAGTCTCGCCATCTGACGTGAGCGAGAGGAACTGTTTAGGGCAGGAATTTCTGCTTTTCGGCCAGAAACGTTCGCCTCTGCCGCCTGCCATTATAACTGCGGTTATTTTCATTTATCCTTATCCTCTTTTCCTGTGTTCAGTATGCTCTCGCCTGATTCAGCGTTTGTCTTGCCGGGAAAGAGCATCGTTTTTATAGTCATGAGAATTATCTGAAGATCGAGCAGCATTGAGTAATTTTCAATGTACATCAGATCCATTTTCAGCTTGTCGTATGGAGTTGTGTCATACACTCCCGTAACCTGTGCATAGCCTGTAAGTCCTGCCTTTACCTTAAGGCGGAACTCAAATTCCGGCATATGCTTTTTGTATTCCTCTGAAAGCTCCGGACGTTCCGGACGCGGACCGACAACGGACATATCTCCCTTCAGGATATTCAGAAGCTGCGGAAGCTCGTCTATACGGAATTTTCTGAGTATTTTTCCCACCGGAGTAATACGGTCGTCCTCATCGGACGCAAGCTGAGGTCTGCCGTCCTTTTCGGCGTCAACGATCATGCTGCGGAATTTATACACAAAGAATTCTTTTCCGTCGATAGTAAGGCGTTTCTGCTTGTAGAATACCGGACCTCTGTCATAGAGCTTCACGGCAGCGGCTGAGATCAGCATAACCGGAAGTGCCGGAATAATAGCGACAAGCGAGAACACGATATCGAAAATTCTCTTGATGAAACGCTGTTCAAAGTCAAGACCGTAGTTGCGGCAGAGAAGCAGCGGTGTATCAAAGAGCCGTATATCGTCGGCACCTCTTACAATAATATCGGAAATTTTAGGAGCAATATACGCTCTGAGTGATTTATCAAAGCAAAATTTTATATAGTCGTTTCTCTGTTCGGCTGGGATATCGCATATAATAACGCCCTCGTATTTCAGAATAAGCTCTCTTATCCTGTCGGGATCCTCGTCTGCACTGACTGATTCGCAGATCATATACTTGTCCACACGCTGGCTCATCTTCATAACGAGAGAAGCCGCCTGCCTGCTTCCGTAGAGGATAATCAGCCGCCTTGGGGGGTACATGAGGAAATACAGCTTTCCCGTAAAGACCGTCCACAGGGAAATCACTCCGAAATCGGTAAAGGTCATCAGGACAAGAGGAACACCGTCCATGAAGCGTCTGCCGATAAGGCTTATGAGGAAATACGCCACAGTATTGACGCACGCCATTGATATCAGCTGAGAAAACAGCATATCTGTCTTTTTGAGATATCCCAGCTTGAAACCGCCGTAAGCCTTGAAAAAGAGGATTGTAAGCAGCCCGTAGATACCGATAAGCACCCAGTTTCCTCGTCGGTAGTATGGCAGAACAATAGCTTCGCTGTAATATTTGTACCAGATGAAGGCGAAAATTCCCGTAAGCACAGCAAGAAGCACCAATGCAGCACCGAAAGAGATAAATCTTTTGTATCTGTCTCTTTTACTGTTCATAATTATTTACGATAACACTTTTCGGGATGTTATCTCCTTTTTATTTTAATATTTAATAAATCGTACGCCTGCAAGCATACAATATGATTATAACAAATTGCCGATATTATGTCAATACATCTGTTGTAATTTACAAGATTTTTTACCCTTTTCCGGCAGAATACACAAAACCCGCCTGCATAGTCATGGTGCAGGCAGGTTTCGGGTAACATATTTACTTACAGTATGCAGCAGTGATTTCGCAGATATACGCTCTGTGATAGGGATCCTTTCCAAAGAACTGAGCCGGAATTCCGTCTTCGGTGAGGAAGCCTGACTCCTCCATGTCGTAGCTGTAAAGCTTGCGGCATACAAGCACAAGATCAGCTTCGCCGAAAGCCACGCAGCCATCAGCTTCAACGGGAGTAAGACCAGTTTCCTTTATCTTGTCACAGTCTCTTCCTGAATGAGAGCCGCAGAACGAAAGTGCACTGCGGAATTCCTCGCCAAAAAACGATACGGCAAAGCTGCCGCCCTTTTCGATGAATTCGTATGTGTAGCGATTGGGACGGATATAGCAGGTAAGAACATTTCTGTTCCAGAGTACGCCAAGCTGTCCCCATGAGGCTGTCATGGTGTTGAAGCTGTCCATGCTTCCGCCGGTAACGAGCATCCATTCCTTTCCGATTTTAGTGAATGGATTGAACTGTAATTCGCTGATTTCGATTTTTCTGAATGACATAAGATTTTCCTCCTTATACTATACATTATACAGGAGGCTGTGTCTCCTGTAATATCAGTTTTTTACCTTGAACTCAGAGTTCTGTCTCAGAGCCGATTTATACCGCAGACGCAGCTTGTCGGTGATAAGAGCTATGAATTCAGAATTGGTCGGCTTGCCCTTTCCGGTATCAACCGTATATCCGAAAAAGGAATTTAGTGTATCTACATTTCCACGATCCCATGCGATTTCAATGGCATGACGGATAGCACGCTCCACACGGGATGAGGTGGTATCGTACATCTCCGCAACGGTCGGGTAAAGCTGCTTTGTAACGCTGTCAAGAAGCGCCTTGTTCTCAATTGAATAGAGTATCGCTGTTCTCAGATAGTGATATCCCTTGATATGTGCCGGAACACCAAGCTGGTGGATTATATCCGTAACAACAATTTCCATATCATCACTGAGACTGCTTGCGTTGTCGCCGAGAGCCGAATTTATAGCGGCACAGAGATCATCTGCATCGTAGGGCTTCAGCAGAAACTTTGAAGCTCCGTTATCCATCACCTGACGCTCAATGAATTCGTTGTCACAGGATGATGTTATAATGAATACCGGAAACTTTACTCCAAGCTCCCTCACTCTTTTCATTATAGTTACAACATCTCCGTTCTGTGCACTGATGTCGAGCACGGCAACATCCGGCGGATCCTTTTTAATAGATTCAAGGATGATACCGCAATCCTTTCTTCGTGTGTAAGCGTACATCCCACGCTCACGAAGCTTGTTCGCCGTGCTTACACCTGTTTCAGCCGAGTCATCGCCAATAAGTACCTTTACCTTACCATTCATTATTCAAGTCCTCCATGTTATACATATATAGTGCCAGAATTACTTTTTTCTGTCCTGCTATTATCATATCATATGTAACATTGGCGGCGCAACGGAATATTTTATCAGAATGGCTAATGTTCGGGAGATATCCGGCGAAAAAGCACTTCTGCTCCGGAAGATGTATAAAAAGGGGATTTCTGCGGTTATCTGCTCTTTTTGTGCCCCTTTGCAAGAATTCCGTCTGCTATATTGCGGACTTTTGTTCCGGGTGGAAACATTTTGTCTGCGAGACGATTCAGTGAGCTTTCTTTATGATTTCTGCCGGAAAACGGCACTATTTCAGGTTCCTTCACGGATGAAGCCCATGTTTTCAGGGCTGATGTCGACATATACGGAACAAAAAATTTTCTGTCAGCCGAAGCACAGCATTCATCAAGGAAGTCAAGAAAGCCGCTGCAGCCTTCACTGCCGTATTTTTCAAGATTACTTCCGAAGTGATCCTCCAGCATTTTATTAAAGTCGTCAAGTCCGTCAAGGAATTTTTCATCATGCGTAAGAGCTTCTGCAATAACCGGACGCATTTTATACTTTTTTGCCGGATTAGCCTGTTCGAGCGACGCTGCTCCGGCTCCGAGAAAGCCTATCAGACACGGATCGCCGCAGAAATCGCTGAGAGCCTCTCTGTTCTGTGGTAAATCAAAGCCGTATGCCGCATAAAGTCCCAGAACGCAGTGGAGAGTAAGATATTTCGTGCTGTCGTAGCTGTAAAAATGCTTTTTCCGGATGTACCCCAGAATCCTGCCGGATTTTTCCATGAGCTGTATCGCCGGAGCAAGAAGCAGAGCCTTTGCACCCTTTACAATAGGAAGTTCAATATCATACGCAACACTGCTTCCGATGTGGAGAAGCTTATCGGCAGATACTCCCGCTTTTGCAAGAACGGCATCGTACCAGCTTTCTGCGGTGCATTTTTTTATCTCAGAAACTATCACAAGACCGTCATAAGAACCATATCCGCATTTTTCAAGAATATTCTTCACAACATCCGACGGATAGACCGACTCGGAAAATATTATTGTACGCTTGCCCTGTGCCTTAGCTTCACGGAAAAGAGTTTTTCCGCATTGCCTCGGAAATGAAAAGTACTCAATGAGTTCACATTCACGCTGCATAAGCTGTTCTTTTCCGGAAGGACTTATTCCGCTGAGCTTTTCAAAGATATCGTAAATAAGCTCCAGCGTCACGCGGGGATATACCTCGCATTTTTTCAGTGCCGCCTCCTGAGCCGCAAGACGCAGCTCTGTGAAGGATTTCTTTCCCGTTTTAAAGGGAGCGTAATCATCCTCCATGAACAGAAAGAGGTCATACTCCTCCGAAAAAGGAGTCATGACGAGAACATCCTGCATTCTGAAGCTTACAGCACTGTTACGAGGACTGCGGACATCAGCTGTCATTTTGTCCAGTATATCTGTCTGTGCGGCAGTTGGCTGACGCTTCAGACTGTTGTCAATGTACATATGTCACCCCTCCGTTCCGGTCTGTGCGGATGCTTCTGTCTGCGAGACAGTTTCCGTATGTGTGGAAATCTCCGCCGAAGCTGTTTCAGTAACCTTTTCCGTCTGCACGGTTATCTCCGGAATTTCCTCTTCATCCCGAAGCTTTGTGAATTCGTCCAGAGTGAGTGCACCCTCGGAATTGTATGTCTTTATAAGCCTGTCACGGCTTGTGTATTTCTCCGAATATCCACCGTTTTCGTCCTCGATATATTCGCCGAACCACAGTCCGAAGAACGACCACAAAGCGTTATCCCTGTAAGCACTGTCAATATCCGGAACACTTCCGCATTCGCTGAGAGCTATCGGCTTCTTGCTTCCGGCAAACTTCTGGACAGCCGCAAAATTTTCGTAGTAGGTACTGCCGTAATCCTTTTCGCCGTTGTGGTAGATATCAACAGCGGCGATATCGAATGTGGATTCGTCCACGAGAGTCCCCTTGCTCTGACCGTTCCATATCCATATAAGATTATCAAGCTCAAAGTAGCCGGTAAGCCTTGTATACAGCAAATTCCACAGCCATTTGTAGGCGTCCTCGCCGGATGCTCCCCACCAGTACCAGTCGCCGCTGCCTTCGGGGAGAGGTCTCCACAGAACGGGGATTCCCTTGTTTTTCAGCGATGTAAGCTGTCCTGCCATGCTGTCGATATCGAGGATAATGCTGTAACATTCTCCGGAAATATTTCCTTCGCCGTAAAGACCTCTGATTTCCTCCTGAGAGAGCATTGCAATATCAAGCTCTGTCATAGCGTCGGTAAGGCTGAAATCAGTCTCATCAGTCCTGAACGAGCTTTTTTCAGACGGGGAATTCCAGTACCAGCTTACGCAGGGAATTCCGCCGTTTCTGTACCAGTCGGCACACGCTTCGATATCCTTATGGCTGTCGTCGTAGGAGCCTCTTGGGACAGTGAGGTTGGAAAAGCGTATTACGGGATATTTTCCGGTTGTCCTGTAAATGAGGTCAAGCTCGGAGTTGTCGGAATCTGCGGCATACTGACCGGTAATGATGTATTTTCCATAGCAGCCTGAAATAAGATTCATAAGCTCCTGTGCGGCTTCTCCGGCGTTCTCGTTGGAGATATCGCCGTCTGCCTCGTAACTTATATCGCCCAGAGAAGCACTGTCAGTGAGCTTGAGGTAATCAAGGCAGATATTTCCGTCTGACGGACTTATGAATATTTCAGACCTTCCCTTTACGAGGAATACTCCGTGAACAGTAATCTGATTGAATTTTCCACCCTTGACAGTTTTAAAGGTCGTAAGCTGCTTTCCGTTCAGGGAGAGCTTACATTCCGTTTCTCTCTGCGAGGCTATATTGAAAGAGAGATCATAGTGCTGATTGCTCGGAGCGTCCACGCTGAACTTAACAGAAGCGCTTCCTCCGGAAGGGAAACCGGTAACATACCCTTCTCCGCTGAAATTATCCTTTTTGCTTTCTACCCTGAGAGCCTTCGGGAAATCAGCGTTTTCCGCCTCGTAGAAGTCTCCTGTATCCTGTTTCTTTATCTCCGGAACAGCAACGGGATAATCCGGAAAAGTCTCCACCTCAGTGGGAGCCTGCGTCGGTGCTTCTGTTGTGGTTTCAACCTCGACAACCGACACCGGAGCGTCCTTTGCTGAATCGGATTTCTTCTTTTTTTTGCTGCATCCGCAGACGGTCGATGCTGCCATGAGCATCGCCGCCGCAAAAGCCGCATATTTCTTTATATTCATCTGACTTCTCCTTAAGTCCTGACAGTATATGTGCTTCCGGCTGTGGTATTGAAGATGACCACACCATTTTCTATCTTTGAACCGACGCTTTCGCCGTCGCAGAGTATGCTTACAACGCAGTTCGCACGGAGACGGCATTCGCCGCCGTTATCGGAAGTGATTTCGGCTGAGCTGAGCTTTCCGTTCTTCCATTCCATTGATATTCCGAAGCCGCCCTTTGCACGGAGGCCCTTTACACTTCCGCTGCTCCATTCGTCGGGGAGTGCGGGCAGAAGATTGATTTCTCCACCGCAGCTCTGGAGCAGAGCCTCGGTTATTGCCGAAACTCCGCCGAAATTTCCGTCAATCTGGAAGGGCGGATGAGTATTCAGCATATTGGGGTTAGTATAGTTGAGAAGAAGCTGCTTTATATTTTCGTAGACCATTCTTCCGTCATGAAGCCTTGCCCACATATTTGCGAACCATGCACAGCTCCAGCCCATGTGTCCGCCGCCGTGAACGAGTCGCCTTATAAGAGTAGCTCTTGCGGCGTCAGCAAGCTTCGGTGTTTTGTGAGGAGTTATAATATCCGCCGGATGAAGTGCAAAAAGCTGCGAAACGTGTCTGTGTCCCGGCTCTGCCTCGTCGTAATCCTCAGCCCATTCCTGAATCTGACCGTATTTTCCGATCTGCGGCTGAGGAATTCTTTCCAGCATTGACTTAAGCTTCTTCACAAAAGCAAAGTCACGTTCAAGAATTCCGGCAGCTCTGATAACATTGCTGAAAAGCACGGTGATAATCTGTGAATCCATTGAAGGTCCCATGCAGAGACTTCCCTTTACGCCCTTATCGGTGATGTATGTATTTTCGGGCGATACAGAAGGACACGTCACGAGACGTCCCTTATCGTCCTCCATGAGATATTCCGAAAAGAATTCTGCCGCCTCTTTGAGGATATGGTATTTTTCTTCAAGGAAATCCCTGTCAAGAGTATATTCATAATGCTCGAAAATATGCAGTGCAAGCCATGCTCCGCCTGTGGGCCAGATTGTTGCCGGCATCCAGAGGTCGGCAGGAGCACAGTCGCCCCATATATCGGTATTATGATGGCACACAAAGCCCTTTGATATGCCGTACATCTCCTTTGCGGCTGTTCTGCCGTTTTCGCATACACGTTCGGCAAGATCGAAAAGGGGAAGGTGACATTCCGGCAGATTGCAGCTTTCTACACACCAGTAATTCATCTGCGTATTAACGTTTACTGTATAGCGGCTTCCCCAGATAGGGTGCATATCCTCGTTCCAGATCCCCTGAAGATTCATGGGCTGTGTTCCGGGACGGCTTGCCGATATCATCAGGTATCTGCCGTAATTGAAGTAAAGCTCTATCAGCTTGTTGTCATGGATAAGACGCTGACATTCCCTGCTGTCAAGCTCGTCTCCCTTAAGACGTTCAAGACGTTCATCAGTAGTCATATCTGCAACGGAAGCGTCGCTGTTGTCGTTGAGTTCAAGGGAAGTACGGTCGAAAAGATCACGGTAGTCGCACACATGACGGTAGTGAAGCTCATCCCATTCGCACTGGAGAGCCATTTCAGCGTCAACCTCGGCAGATTCTGTATAGTGCTTTCCGTAGAAGCTCGTTCTCACGGAGAGAATCAGCATTACCTCGTCGGCATTCCTTACGGAAATCCTTCCGCCGACTGTTCTTATAGTTCCTCCAGATGCCTTTGCACCGAGAACTGCGGCAAATGATATACCGCTGTTTCCGCCTGTATAAAGGATCATATTTTCGCCGCAAGGACGATTGTCGTCATAGTTGTCGTCACGTCCCTCTATTGAACATTCAAGGCTTACGGAAGCCGGAGAATCCGCACTTACCTTTATAACCATTACATTGTCCGGAGCAGAAACAAATACCGTTCTTGCAAAACTCACTTCGTCTGCACTGAAGCTTACCTCTGTACAGGCACTTTCAAGATCAAGACTGCGATGATAATCCTTCGGTCTGCCGGAGATATCCATATTCAGCCTGAGATCGCCCAGAGGAAGATAACGACGCATTTCCGGAGTCACACCCTGAAGCTTTTCAAAGGAAATCTTTTCAGCTTCGGGAATATTCCCTTCCTTAAGGAGCGTGCGGACTTCCTCAAGTCCCTCCTGAGAATCGGGATTGATTCTGTGACGCAGACTACCGGACCAGAAGGAATCCTCATTGAGGCGTATAAGCTCGTCAGCGGCTCCGCCGAAGATCATTCCGCCGATTCTTCCATTTCCGACTGGAAGTGCGCTGTTGAAGCTCTCTGCCGGTGCGTTGTACCTGAGAACGGTTTCTCTGTTCATAAATAATGCCCCTTTCTTTTTCCCTTATAGGTAATTATCCATATTATATCACACTTTTTTATTATATGCAAGCACTGCCCGAAGCAAGTCCGGCGGCGATACGAGAAAAAATCAACAAATCCGAATAGTGATTGCAACAGCTATTTGTAATTGTTTACATATATGAATTTTTCGTCCTTATCCCCCTTGACAAACAGGAAGTTATGTGATAAAATGTGTAAAGTATTTTTAGATTACACCAGCGAGGTCCGTGATTATGGCTAAGGAACTTCAATTCGTTCTGCTCCTCGACTGCTACGGCGATCTTCTTACCGATCACCAGAGAAACGTTATGGAGCTTTACTACTGTGAGGATCTGTCGCTCGCAGAAATCGGCAATCCTATGGGAATCACACGACAGGCGGTTCTCAGCCTTATAAAACGTACCGAAGGTATTCTTCTCAACTACGAGGAAAAGCTCGGCTTTGCCGCAAGACTCGGCAAAATGAGAGACTGCTTCGGAAATATCACGGCTCTTGCAGATAATATAGAAAATTTACAGCTCCGGCAAACTCTCATCGAAGAGATCAGCAAAGGAATGGAGCTTCTTTAAAAGGGGAGATAAGCATGGCATTTGAAGGACTTTCAGAAAAGCTCAACGGCGTCTTTAAAAAACTGAAATCAAGAGGAAAGCTCAGCGAAAGCGACGTTAAGGAGGCTATGCGTGAGGTACGCCTCGCCCTCCTTGAAGCTGATGTAAGCTACAAGGTAGTTAAGGAATTCGTAAAAAAAGTAACAGAACGTGCTGTCGGTGAGGAGGTTCTTTCAAGCCTTACCCCAGCCCAGCAGGTTATCAAAATAGTAAATGAAGAACTCTGCTCCCTCATGGGAGACAGCAACGCAAGAATTAATTTCTCCTCTAAACCGCCTACGGTTATCATGATGTGCGGTCTTCAGGGTTCGGGAAAAACAACTCATTCTGCAAAGCTCGCAAAGCTCCTCAAAAAAGAAGGTCATCGTCCGCTTCTCGCAGCCTGCGATATCTACCGTCCTGCGGCTATAAATCAGCTTCAGGTAGTAGGTCAGAAGGCAGATGTACCCGTCTTTGAAATGGGACAGATCGATCCCGTAATCATCGCAAAACAGGCTCTCGCCCACGCTAAGGACTACGGTCACGATATCCTTATCATCGACACCGCCGGACGTCTCCATATCGACGAAAAGCTGATGGATGAGCTTGTAAATATAAAGGAACTTACTCAGCCCGATGAAATTATGCTCGTTGTTGACGCTATGACCGGTCAGGACGCCGTAAACGTTGCCAAGGCATTCGATGAGGCAGTTGGAATCACCAGCGTTCTTATGTCGAAGCTTGACTCCGATACAAGAGGCGGTGCGGCTCTGTCCGTTCTCTCCGTTACAGGAAAGCCTATCAAATACGTCGGTATGGGCGAAAAACTTGACGATTTCGAGCAGTTCCACCCTGAGCGTATGGCTTCGAGAATCCTCGGTATGGGCGATGTTCTTACCCTTATTGAAAAAGCCGAAAACGTTATGTCCCAAAAGGAAGCTGAAAAGCTTACCAAGAAACTGCAGGAGAACAAGTTCGATATGGACGATCTCCTCAATCAGATGAAGCAGATCAAGAGACTCGGTTCAATGAAGTCTATCCTCGGAATGCTCCCCGGAGTCGGCGATAAGATCAAAGATGCGGATATCGACGAAAAACAGCTTGACAGAATCGAAGCGATCATCACCTCGATGACTCTCGCAGAACGTGCTAAGCCTTCAATTATCAATCCCTCACGCAAAAAACGTATCGCAAAGGGATCCGGTACAAAGGTCGAAGATGTAAACAGACTTCTCAAGCAGTTCGATCAGATGCAGCAGATGATGAAGCGATTTACAGGCAAAAACAACAAGGTGTCTCTGCGTAAGGCAAGAAAACAGCTCGCCGGCATGAATTTCGACAAGCTTCAAGGCAAGGGCGGCGGAAATCTTCCTCAGCTTTGATTGACGGAAACTTCGCATTATGGAAATACTTTTTGCAATTATCATGATTGCCGCCGGTGCTTTTTCACTCGCCGGAGCGATATGCAATTGGGACTGGTTCATGAATAATTACAAGGCAAAGCCTTTCATGACTCTTTTCGGAAGAACCGGTACAAGAATAATCTACGGGTTTATAGGTGTTTTCGTTATCGCTATTGCCGTTGTTTTTCTCGTAGTTACTCTCTGAATTTAAATCACGGTTCAACGCAGCTTTTACTGCTTTGATATACAAGAAATTTTTATACGGAGGTGAATTTAAAATGGCAGTTAAAATCAGACTCAGAAGAATGGGTGCTAAGAAGGCTCCTTTCTATCGTATTGTAGTTGCTGATTCCAGATACCCCAGAGACGGAAGATTCGTTGAGGAGATCGGTTACTATGATCCTACAAAGAACCCTTCAGTTGTTAAGGTTGACGCTGATAAGGCTAAGGACTGGATCGCTAAGGGTGCACAGCCCACAGATACTGTAAAGAGCATCCTCAAGAACGAAGGCGTTCTTTAATCACTGCTCTACGGCAGAGGAGAGACTACTGTCTCTGCCTCTGTTCCGCACAGAACTTGGAGGATATTTTTATGAAGGATTTACTTTATGCTATTGCAGCAGGACTCGTTGAAGATAAGTCTGCTATACAGATTATCGAGGACGAACCCGATGAGGAAGGCGTTATCGTTTTCCATCTTACCGTTGCTCCCGATGATATGGGACGTGTTATCGGTAAACAGGGCAGAATCGCAAAGGCTCTCCGCACAATTATGCGTGCCGGTGCAGCTAAAAAGGATCTTAAGGTCTCTGTAAATATTGAATAATAGAAAATTAATCCCTCTGATTCACATCAGGGGGATTCTGATTATAATACAATTCGTAATTCATAATGCTTAATGTGTAATTATGGTGTACCGTTGAAATAACGTTTGAATAATGGGACGTCGTCCCCTACAATTTATAACATTAAAATTTTTCGTGTACAATAAAATAACGGACACGGCACGCCGTGTACCTACGAAAAATATCCGACAAAATAAAAGGGCGGACACATGGGTCGCCCCTACGACGGAAAATAACCATTTTGTAGGGGCGAACTGTGTTCGCCCGTTATTGCTTGCGGTCGCCCATTGTATTTTATATGGATGATTGACATAGATGAGACGGACAGCCGCAAGGGCTGTCCCTACATTTTGATTCCGTAAGATTTTAAATTTTCTTTCGTATGCGATAGCAGACTGTCGCTTTGTACAGAGTGAGTGCGTTTACGCACGGAAACGTGAGCCGGGTGCAGCGTCACGCTGCCGGGGGCACCGCTGGTGCCAAAAAAAGTATTGACAAAAATAAAATAGTATGATATAATATTATACAGAGCATAATTGTAGGCTCAATCAGGAGATTACAGGCAGTAAATTCCGAAATATAGATGTGTGGGCCCTGTGCAACAAGACCCCGTGAACCATGTCAGGCGGGAGACCGAGCAGCATTAAGCGGTGCGTGTTGTGTGCCGCAGTAAGCCTGCACATCTATGTTCCGGAATTTTTTGTTATAACCTGCAATTTGCGGATAAGGAGGCATGAAAGTGTATAAGGCTTTATATCGAAAGTGGAGACCCCTGACCTTTGATGATGTCATCTCACAACAGCAGACTACCGAAACGCTGAAAAATCAGATAACAAGCGAAAAAACAGCTCATGCTTACCTTTTCACCGGCTCAAGGGGTACGGGAAAAACTACCTGTGCCAGAATCCTTGCAAAGGCTGTCAACTGCCGCAGCATGAAGGATGGAAATCCCTGCCTTGAATGTGATATCTGCCGTGACGCAGATACCGGAGCTCTGACAGATATCATAGAAATCGACGCCGCCTCTAACAACGGTGTTGACGATATACGTGATCTCCGTGACGGTGCAGTCTATATGCCGGAACGAGGAAAATACAAGGTGTACATTATCGATGAGGTTCATATGCTTTCACCGAGTGCCTTCAATGCACTACTTAAAATTATGGAGGAGCCTCCGGCTTATGTAAAGTTCATCCTCGCTACTACGGAAATCCATAAGGTTCCGGCAACTATCGCTTCACGCTGTCAGAGATACGATTTCAGACGCATAAAGCCGGATGATATCGCTTCACGTCTGACCTACATTGCTCAGCAGGAGAATATAGACCTCACTCCCGATGGTGCGGCACTTATCGCACGTCTTGCGGACGGCGGAATGAGAGACGCTGTTTCGCTTCTTGACCAGTGTTCCGCCTGCTCCGATGTCATAAATGCAGAGGCTGTTTCAGCTTCAGCCGGCATAGCAGGCAGGGATTATCTGTACAATATCCTTGAAGCCGTTGAGAATTCTGACGCTTCAAAGGCTCTTTCCATTACAGGAGAGCTTTACGATATGTCGAAGGATCTCACTCGTCTCTGCGATGAGATGATCACTCAGCTGAGGAATATCATGCTGATTAAAGTCTCTCCGGAAACGGCTGAAAATCTTATCGCCTGCCTTCCCGATGAGCTTGAAAGACTTAAAGCTCTTGCCGGAAAAACTGAGCTCGACGCCGTTATGAACAGACTTTCTCTGCTTCAGGAATGCCGTGAACGTATGCAGCGTGCCATGAACAAGCGTGTTGAGTTTGAAATGTCGCTGATAACTATGTGTTCCGGCGGAAATCACACCGAATCTATTGACAATTCTGAAATTTATGATAAAATAAAAAGGCTGGAAGAAAAAATCAGCCATGCCGCAATTCAGCCTAAACCGGCTGCGGCAAAAAAAGAACGTGAGGAGCTTACGGCTTCAAATCCCGTGACAGAGGCAGATCCTGCACCGACAGTTGATATCAGAAAGCTTCGTCCGGAGGATCTTATACCATGCACACGCTGGGATGAAGTTCTGACAGAATTCAGGAATGTTTGTCCCGCAGTCGCCGGAAGTCTTGACGGATCTACGGCAGCAACCGCAGGAAATGTTATCTTCATTACCTCACAGAACCGCTTCTTCATAACGCTTTTCAAGGTCAGAGAAAATGCTCTGGCTCTCGGAGAAACTATAAACCGTATACTTGGACAAAAATACATCATCCGTGCAAGATGTGCAACTACTGTCGATCAGCAGAAAAGCATGGCGGAACAGCTTATAAAAAAGGCAATTGACAGCAATATTGAAACTGCTGTTGATAATTCGTAAATGCCGTAACTCTGGTATTTACATTAATATAACTTAAAAATAAAGGAGAAATTATAATGAAAGCAAGAATTCCAAAGAATGTGGGCGGCGGTGCTCAGAACATGAACCAGATGATAAAGCAGGCTCAGAAAATGCAGGATCAGATCACTGAGCTTCAGGAAGATATCGAGGAGAGAGAATTCTCCGCTACTTCCGGCGGCGGTGCTGTTGAAGTTACAGTAACAGGCAAAAAGACTATTAAGGCACTTACAATCAAGCCTGAGGTAGTTGATCCCGAGGATATTGATATGCTTCAGGATCTCATTATCAGTGCAGTAAACGAGGCTATCAACAACGTTGAAACTACAACTGAGAGCGAAATGAGCAAGATCACTGGAGGAGTTTCACTCCCAGGCCTGTTCTGATCGAATGGCAGATCATAACGCACTTCCGCTTGTAATTCTTGCGGAAAAATTCGCTTCACTTCCCGGAATCGGTATGAAATCCGCACAGAGACTCGCCTATCACATTATGTCTATGGATGAGGAATCTGTCAGGGACTTCGCAAAAGCTCTTATTGATGCAAAAAATAACGTTCACAGCTGTAAATGCTGTCAGAATCTGACGGAAAAGGATATCTGCCCTATATGCGGCGACGATGAACGTGACGCAAGCGTGATCTGTGTTGTCGAGGGACCAAAAGATGTCACTGCTTTTGAACGTACAAGGGAATATAACGGCGTATATCATGTTCTTCACGGTCTGCTCTCACCTATGGACGGAATAACTCCGGACAAGCTCCGTATAAGAGAGCTTTTGGCGAGAATTTCAGCTGGCAGCGTGGAAGAAGTTATCATGGCTACAAATCCCACTGTTGAGGGCGATGCTACGGCTATGTATGTCGCCGGACTTCTCAAACCTATGGGTATTAAGGTTACAAGACTTGCCTTCGGACTCCCTGTCGGCGGTATACTCGAATACGCTGACGAAATCACTCTGTTTAAGGCACTTGAAAATAGAAATGATATGTAAAAAAGAACTCCACGGTAATGTGGAGTTCTTTTTTATCAGTTCTTTTCCTTAAGAAGGTCTCTGATTTCAGTAAGTAGAATTTCTTCCTTAGTTGGCTCAGGAGGAGCAGCGGGAGCTTCTTCAGCCTTTTTCTTTCCGGCTGTGAGAAGCTTATTAACTGCCTTCATCATAAGGAAGATACAGAATGCCATAATCAGGAAGTTAATTACAGCAGTAATGAAGTGTCCCCAGTTGATATATTGTCCAGTATTGAAGATTTCTGTTCTTCCGCCTATTTCAGAGCCGCCTATACAGGCGATAAGGGGGTTGATAAAATCCTCTGTGAATGCAGTAACGATATTTCCGAATGCAGCACCGATAATCACACCGATAGCCATATCCATTACATTGCCCTTAAGAGCAAACGCCTTGAATTCTTCTAAAAACTTTTTCATTTTCTTTTCTCCTTATATTTAATTATACTTCCGGAAGATCAGGAATATGCGGATTTTCATCACGGACGGTCTTTTTTGCCTGCATATATTCAGGAATTTCAATTTTGTCGATCTCGTCAACGTATGTTTCCTTCTTTTTCGGCATAGCTTCAACAGCATGATCTGCCTGTGACATTATAGCTTCCGTATGCTCAGGCACATAAGCTTCAAGCTCATCAGCGTTGGTATCCTCGGTATATTCCATTGAAATTCTTGATTTATAATGCTTGTATTCCTGTATCTTTTCTGCGTCAACATCCTTTGTAACGCTCATGATATCCTGCTTGTGTTCTTTATTATTGGCTTCAAGCTCATCAGCGTTGACTTTTTCTGTCGGCTTCATGTAGAGCTTGTTGTACTTTGCCTCTGTATTTGCGGCAAGCTTAGAACCGTCAACAATAGGAGTATCGCTCATGAATTCATCTTTTTTGCGTTCAAAACGCTTAAGACGGCTGACATCAAGACCTTCTGCTGAAGAATTACCACCGGCATTATTTCCAAAGAAATCATCATCGTCCCTGTGTTCAGACGCTTTTCCACCATCAAAGAATTTCCAGAAATCATCAGATACCTGAACTCTGTCGCTTCTTGCAGGCTGATTCTGAACAGGCTGCTGCGGCTGTCCATACGGCTGCATCTGCGGCATTCCGCCCATAGCAGGCATACCCGGCATAGACTGCATACCGTACATATCATTCTGCACGGGCTGAACAGGCTGCTGCGGATACATCATAGGCTGTGGCTGTCCATAAACAGGCATTCCATTCTGGTCATAGCCGATTATCTGCGGCTGAGCATACATCATAGGCTGTGCCTGACCGTAAATCGGCATTCCGTTCTGGTCATAGCCGATTATCTGCGGCTGACCGTACATCATAGGCTGTGCCTGACCGTAAATCGGCATTCCGTTCTGGTCGTAGCCGATTATCTGCGGCTGAGCATACATCATAGGCTGTGCCTGACCGTAAATCGGCATTCCGTTCTGGTCGTAGCCGATTATCTGCGGCTGAGGCTGACCATACGGCTGCATCTGCGGCATTCCGCCCATAGGCTGTGGAATACCATTCATAGCCGGCATAGACTGCATTCCGCCCATCTGAGGCTGCTGTCCGTAAGGCTGGGGCTGCTGCTGCGGCTGGGGAAATCCCCGCATTCCCTGAGGCTGAGGCTGAGGTGACTGCTGCGTTGGTGCCTGTTTTCCCATAGACGGAAGTGAAAGTCTGTCTGCATCAAGTTTCGGGATGAAAGGCTCGTCAAAGCTGCTGAAATCGAATTCCTCCTCATCGCTGTTAAGCTCATCGGCGGTGTAGAAATCAGAAGACGAATCAGTGCTTCGTACAGTATCGCAGATAGTGAAGGTTCCGCTGCTCAGGCTAAATCCTCCGGAGCTTTGTTCCTCTTCGGAATGGTAATTACCCATATCAACCTGTTCGTAGTTTATTTCCTGCGGATTTTCGAGATTAGTTCCGCACGAAACACAGAATTTAAGTTTGGGCGGATTCTCGTTGCCGCATTTAGGGCACGTCATAATATCACTCCTTCTGAATAGTGAATACATTATAATTATAACATCTTATTCAATTATTTTCAATAGGTTTAAGAAAACATTGTATAAAAGGAAATATTTCAAACACAAAAATTGTGCATAATAGACACAGACTCACACACACCATTAGTTTATTACTTACAATTCCAACACCGCAACAGATAAATAAATACAGCAGAATCACGAATATAGCACGAAGGTACTATATTTTTTTTTGTAGATGTGTTATAATATAGCCGTATAGCAAAAGAAACATCTGTGCCATACGGCAGAAAGGAGCAAAAATACTATGAAAAGAAAAATAAGCAAAGCAAAAAGTATACAAAGAACAAAGCTGCTGACAGAATTCGTTATCTGTGCAGGAATAATCGCAGCGGCAGCTTTCCTTATAAGCGGTGCCATGAAGCGTTCTCAAACAATACAGAGAGCCGACAATACATCAAATATCATTGAGGTTACAGAACCAACAACAATTCCGCCGGAGGAAATTATTGATCCCAACAAGGTGATATATGAATCACTTATGGTCGATACCAAAAGCAAATACAGGGGCGATCTCATTCTTGTCAACGAGGATCACCAGTATTTCGGCGGCGATGAGGATCTCGTCAGCATTATCGAAAAGAACAATGAGAAGGGAATCTCTTTCTTCTCCGCACTTGCTGATCCAAATACAGACGAGGAGGACGACCTGATTCTTGCTTCTGTCTACGATCCTATGGAGATACTGATAGAAGACTACTATAACCTTTACTGGGACGGCACTCTCATTATATACGGAGCGTACAGAAGCACCGAGCGTCAGCAGGAAATCCTTGATGAAAAAGGTCCTGAGATTGCCGCAAAGCCGGGACACAGCGAGCACGAAACAGGCTATGCCTTTGATTTCAGCGAAACTGTAAACTATGATTACATGGGCATAGGAAATCATGCGTGGATTAACGAAAACTGCTATAAATATGGATTTATCGTGCGTTACACTGAAGAAAAAGAGGATATTACAAAGATACCCAACGAGCCTTGGCACTTCCGCTATGTGGGAATTCCTCATGCTTACTACATGACAAAAAACAATCTCTGCCTTGAAGAATACATTGAGCTTATCGGCAAGAATCACCCCTATGACGGCGAGCATCTGACATTTACAGATCACGATAACAGAAGCTATGAGGTTTATTTCGTTCCATCTGATGACGGAGCCGAAAAGACTACTGTTCCAGTTCCGGCAGGAAAGGAATACAATATATCGGGCAACAATATCGACGGCTTTATCGTTACCGTTTACAATGATGGCACTCCAGTTGTAAAAAATCTTGTATCTCTGACCGATGATTCCGATGAAGATACTACTGAGGATTCCAGTGAGGATGCTACGGAGGATTTCAGCAAGGATACAATTGAAGATACAAATGAAGTTTCCACAGAGGATGACAACGGATATTCCGGTGAAATGTAATCATCAGCAGCAATCACATTATTTAAAAGACAGCCAGTGGCTGTCTTTTTTATTGTCAATCTGTCGAAACGATACAAGACGTATTCGCAAAAATAATGCAAAATGCTGAAAATGTATAAATCCCTTGACAAAGAGCAATAATAATGATAAATTATATTTAGCACTCAACCACTACGAGTGCTAAGGGCACCAGCGGTGCCCCCGGCAGCGTGACGCTGCACCCAGTTCACGTTTCCGTGCTTCGCACTCACTCTGTACGGAACGGAAGTCTGCTATCGCATACGGCAGAATGATAAAACGTCAATTTTTATATGAAGGCGTGACGCTGCACTCAGTTCACGTTTCCGTGCAAGCACCAGCGGTGCCCCCGATACACGGTCCCATGTGCGTTCCGCACATTCCTCTGTACGATGCAGAACTTGCCATTCGCTCGTGGGAACAAATTTTATACCGGTCATTAAAAATGCAATGTATAAATGAACGTTAAATGTTTTGTGGACACCATAATTACGCATTACGCATTACGAATTAAGAATTAGAAATGCCGACACCACAATTACGCATTAAGCATTAAGCATTAAACATTATATAGAGAAAGGTTGTGATTATTCGTGGATGACAGAAAGCTGAAAATTCTTGCTGCTGTAATTGACGAGTATATCAGAACCGGCGATCCTGTCGGCTCCAAGGCGATTTCAAAGCTGGAGCATATAAAGGTTTCCGCTGCTACTATCCGTAATGATATGGCGGCTCTTGAACAGATGGGCTATCTTGAACAGCCTCACACATCAGCCGGACGTGTTCCCACATTTATGGGATACAGACTTTATATAGACGAGCTTATGACTCTGCCGGAGCTTTCCGACGACGAAAAACAACGTCTTGACGCAATGCTTGGCGGAGATGATGTCACAGAGGAGCTTCTTGTACAGAATGCTGCTGCGGCTCTCACAGAAATTACACACTGTGCGGCTGTCACAGTAAATACAGCACCGAGATTCTCGGTAATTTCTAAAGTAGAGGTAATTCCTACCGGAAAAAGACTTTATGTAATTCTTCTTATCACTTCAAGCGGTAACATCAAGAACAAGGCTTGCCGTCTGGAATTTGATCTCAACCACGAACAGCTTGAGTTTTTCAGGCATTATATAGAAGAAAACCTCAACGGTGTTTCCGTCAGCGAGCTTTCAGATGAAATGTTCGATAAAATGGTGGCGGCACTCAGCACATATATGGTATCGCTTTCGCCTCTGGTGAAAGGAATATGCGAGCTTTCCGAGGATCTCAGACATCAGGAGCTTACAGTGAGAGGCGGCGAGAAGCTTCTCTCATGCGACGATCTTGACAAAATGGAGGTCGTGAGATTCATCGAGCATAAAAACGAATTCACCGAGCTTTTAGAAGACGCATTCAGCGGAATACAGGTGAAATTCGGCTCAGAATCAGGAAGCTTTGCTATCGGAAATTCAAGTCTCATCGTATCAAAATACAAAAAGGACGGCAAGGAAGCCGGCTCACTTGGCGTTATCGGTCCCATGAGAGTTGACTATAAAAAGATAATCCCCTATGTTGACTACCTGACTCAGAAAATTTCAAGCATCATGTCAGACAGCGGAGATTATGATACAAACGATCAGGAATCGTAGAAAGGAGCATACCGATGGAAGATAAAAACTTCACAAAAGAAGCTGAGGAAGCTTCCGCAGAGCCTCAGGTTGAAATCAACGAGGAGCTTATAAACAATATCCTTGAAGCTTCTACCGATGAGGACGACGCTGTAAGCGAATACAACGATACGGCTTCTCAGTATGCAGAGCTTGAAGAAGAGCTTCAGGAATCAAAGGATAAATACATTCGTCTTTTTGCAGAGTATGACAACTACCGCAAAAGAACGGCAAAGGAAAAAACAGAAACCTATCAGAACGCTTCTGTCAAGTGCATAGAACAGCTTCTCCCTGTTATTGACAGCTTTGAAAGATCGCTTGAATTCGAGTGTACCGACGAAAACTTCAAAAACGGAATGGTTATGATCTTCGGACAAATCAAGGAATTTCTGAATAATATGAATGTTACCGCAATAGAAGCACTCGGAAGTGAGTTCGATCCGAATTTCCACAATGCAATCCAGCAGCAGGAGGGAACGGATTATGCGTCCGGTCATGTATGTGCCGTATACCAGAAGGGTTATATGCTCGGTGATAAGCTTATACGTCCGGCAATGGTTGCTGTTGCAGTCTGATGCACAAAAACAATCAGCGGAATCCCGCTGTACAAATAAATATATGATACTTTTTTAGGAGGATTTTATTATGGGAAAGATTATTGGTATTGACCTTGGTACAACAAACTCATGCGTAGCTGTTATGGAGGGCGGTAACGCAGTAGTTATCCCCAACAGCGAGGGTGCAAGAACAACTCCTTCAGTTGTTGCATTCACAAACACAGGCGAGCGTCTTGTAGGTCAGGTGGCTAAGAGACAGGCTATCACAAACCACGACAGAACAGTTTCTTCAATCAAGAGACACATGGGCTCTGACTACAAGGTGACTATCGACGGCAAGAACTACACTCCCCAGCAGATTTCTGCTATGACTCTCCAGAAGCTCAAGGCTGACGCAGAGGCATATCTCGGCGAGCCTGTAACAGAAGCTGTTATCACAGTTCCCGCATACTTCACAGACTCACAGAGACAGGCTACAAAGGACGCAGGTCAGATCGCCGGTCTTACAGTAAAGCGTATCATCAACGAGCCTACTGCTGCTGCTCTTTCCTACGGTATCGACAAGGAAGAAGAACAGATCATCATGGTTTATGACCTCGGCGGCGGTACATTCGATGTTTCCATTATCGAAATGGGCGAGGATGTTCAGCAGGTTCTTGCAACAGCCGGAAATAACCGTCTCGGTGGTGACGACTTCGATCAGCGTATTATCAACTGGATCGTTGACGAATTCAAGAAATCCGAGGGAATCGACCTCTCACAGGACAAAATGGCTGGTCAGAGACTCAAGGACGCAGCTGAAAAGGCTAAGATTGAGCTTTCCTCCAGAACAACAACTTCTATCAACATTCCTTTCATCACTGTTGACGCAACAGGTACTCCCAAGCACCTTGATCTTACTCTTACACAGGCTAAGTTCAACGAGCTTACAGCTGATCTCGTAGAAGGAACAATGGGTCCTGTACGTCAGGCTCTCAGCGACAGCGGACTTTCAATCTCAGAGATCGGCAAGGTTCTTATGGTCGGCGGTTCTTCAAGAATTCCTGCTGTTCAGGAAGCTGTAAAGAAGTTTACCGGCAAGGAACCCTTCAAGGGAATCAACCCCGATGAGTGCGTTGCTCTCGGTGCTGCATATCAGGGCGGTATCCTCGGCGGCGAAGTAGAAAACGGTCTCCTTCTCCTTGACGTAACTCCTCTTTCTCTCGGTATCGAGACAGCCGGCGGAATCTGCACAAGAATGATCGAAAGAAATACTACAATCCCCACAAAGAAGTCTCAGGTATTCTCAACCTATGCTGATAATCAGCCTGCTGTTGACATCAAGGTTCTTCAGGGTGAACGTGAATTTGCAAAGGATAACAAAATGCTCGGAACATTCCTCCTTGACGGAATCGCTCCCGCACCAAGAGGAATCCCCCAGATCGAAGTAACCTTTGACATCGACGGAAACGGTATCGTTCATGTTTCCGCAAAGGATCTCGGTACAGGCAAGGAGCAGAATATCACTATCACTTCTTCCACAAATATGTCCAAGGAGGATATCGACAAGGCTGTCAAGGAAGCTGAACAGTATGCAGCTGAAGACAAGAAGCGCCGTGAACAGGTTGATACAAAGAATGAAGCTGAAAATCTCCTGTTCCAGTGCGAGAAGGCTCTCACAGACTTCGGCGATAAGGTATCTGCTGACGAAAAGACAGCTATCGAGTCCAAGTGTGCAGCTCTCAAGGCTGCTGTTGAGGCTGACAACCACGATGAGATCAAGTCTCTGAAGGAGGATCTCCAGAAGGCTTTCTATGATCTTTCTTCAAGACTCTACCAGCAGGCTAATCCCAATGGTCAGGGCGGTGTTGATCCTTCACAGTTCGCTGATATGGCAGGCGGTCAGGCAGACGGCGGAAACGACGATGTTGTTGATGCTGACTTCACAGAAGTATAATTGATATATAAACGATTAAGGGCGGAATTCGTTTCGCCCTTAAGGTGCGTTAAAGGAAATATTATTGCGGCATGATTTCCGCCGCAGAACGGAGAAATAAATGGCTGACAAAAGAGATTATTATGAAGTGCTCGGCATCCAGAAGGGAGCTTCTGAGGACGAAATAAAAAAAGCCTATAAGAAAAAGGCAAGGGAATATCATCCTGACCTTCACCCCAACGACCCTACCTGCGAGGAGAAGATGAAGGAAGTCAACGAGGCTTTTGAAGTACTTAACGATCCCGACAAGAAGTCACGATATGATCAGTTCGGTCATGCCGGAGTAGATCCGAACTACGGCGGAGCTGACGGTGCAGGCGGCTTCGGCGGCTTCGGAGATATGGGCGATATCCTTGAAAGTATCTTCGGCGGCTTCGGATTCGGCGGCGGAAGCCGTGGTGCAGCATCGGCAAATTCCCCGAAAAGAGGAGCAGATATTCAGGAATCCGTTACAATCAGCTTCATGGATGCCTGTAAGGGCGTTAAAAAGGAAATAAGCATCAACAAAATGTGTACCTGCAGCAGCTGTAAGGGTACCGGTGCTCATGAGGGTACAACTGCCGATATCTGTCCGGACTGTCACGGACGCGGCTCTGTAAAGGCAACCCAGAGAACTCCCTTCGGTGCGATATCCTCAACCAAGGTATGTCCTCACTGCAGCGGAAAAGGCAAGATCATCAAAAATCCCTGTAATTCCTGTCGCGGCATAGGCAGAATAAGATCTCAGAAAACTGTTTCTGTTGATATTCCGGCAGGAATCGCAGATCAGCAGACTATACGTCTTGGCAGTCAGGGCGACTGCGGTGCAAACGGCGGTCCTTCCGGAGATCTCCTTATCAACGTTAATGTAAAGCCTCATACACTGTTCAGGAGAGAGGGATACGACATCCACTGTGATATTCCTGTTACCTATATGGAGGCTGTTCTCGGTGCGGAAATAATCGTTCCGACTATCGATGGTGATGTAAAGTACAACATCGGCGAGGGAACTCAGACAGGAACTGTATTCAGACTGAAAGGCAAAGGTATCCAGAAGGTATACAAGACAGACAGGGGTAACCAGTATGTGAAGGTAAATGTTGAGGTTCCGAAGAATCTGAACAAGAAGCAAAAAGATCTGCTCAAAGCGTTTGAAAACTCACTGACTGAAAAGAATTACGCCAAGAGACAGAGCTTCTTTGAAAAGCTGAAAAAGAAATTTGATATGTAATTAAATGGCGGAATTTTTCCGCCATTTTTAATTCGTAATTGCGGTGTCCCTTCGGGACATATTTAAATATTACATGAAGCCGATTGTAGGGGACGGCGCACCCCAAGGGCACTTCCGTTGGGCGTCCACGACGTCCCACATAACAAAACGCAATTTTTTCGGGCGGATGATATCCGCCTATACGACGTACAACGTAAAATAGTAAAATAGTAGGGGCGACCATTGCGGTCGCCCATTATTGTACGGAAACGTGAGTCACGCTGCCATGGATAAAATAACCAAAATATAAGAGATGAACTGTTAATATTTAATAATAGAAAATATGATTTTATACTTGCATTTTTTATCATTATGTGTTATTATATAGAGTAAGAAGTTGTGCCATGATGAAAAAATGGCAAATTTAATAACGTACATAAAAAGTGTACGGGTTGGGAGATCAATATGCCAAAAAGACAGGATATTAACAAAATTATGATCATCGGCTCTGGTCCTATCATTGTCGGTCAGGCGTGTGAATTTGACTATTCCGGTACTCAGGCGTGCAAGGCTCTGCGTAAGCTCGGATATGAGATCGTTCTCGTAAACTCAAATCCTGCAACGATCATGACAGATCCCGATGTTGCTGATATAACTTACATCGAACCTCTTAACCTTGCAAGACTCACTCAGATTATCGAAAAAGAAAGACCGGATGCACTTCTTCCTAATCTCGGCGGTCAGTCCGGACTTAACCTCTGCTCCGAGCTTGACAAGGCAGGTATTCTTGAAAAATATAACGTTCAGGTAATAGGCGTAAAGGTAGATGCTATTGAACGCGGTGAAGACCGTATCGAATTCAAAAAGGCTATGGACGCAATCAATATCGGAATGCCCCGTTCTGAAGTTGCATATACCGTTGAAGAAGCTGTAAAAATCGCTGAAAAGCTTAAATATCCCGTTGTTCTCCGTCCTGCCTATACAATGGGCGGTACCGGCGGCGGAATGGTATACAATGTTGACGAGCTTAAGGTTGTATGCGAAAGAGGTCTTCAGGCTTCCCTCGTAAATCAGGTTCTCGTTGAGGAATGTATCTTCGGCTGGGAAGAGCTTGAGCTTGAAGTCGTAAGAGACGCTGACAACAACAAGATCACTGTATGCTATATCGAAAATATTGACCCTGTCGGAGTTCATACAGGCGACTCCTTCTGCTCCGCACCTATGCTGACTATCCCTGAGGATGTCCAGAAGGAGCTTCAGGAAATGTCCTACAAAATTATAGAAGCTATCAACGTTATCGGCGGATGTAACTGTCAGTTCGCCCGCAATCCTGAAACAGGACGTATCGTTGTAATCGAAATAAATCCCAGAACTTCACGTTCTTCTGCACTTGCTTCAAAGGCAACAGGCTTCCCGATCGCTTTCGTATCAGCAATGCTTGCGTGTGGTCTCACTCTCAAGGATATCCCCTGCGGCAAGCACGGTACTCTTGACCAGTATCGTCCCAACGGCGACTACGTTGTAATCAAGTTCGCACGCTGGACATTTGAAAAGTTCAAAGGCTCCGAGGACAAGCTCGGTACCCAGATGAAGGCTGTCGGCGAAGTAATGAGCATCGGCAAGACCTACAAGGAAGCTTTCCAGAAGGCTATCAGAAGCCTTGAAATCGGACGCTACGGTCTTGGCTTCGCAAACAACTACAACGAGCTTTCAAAGGACGAGCTTATCAATATGCTCCGTTATCCTTCAAGCAACAGACAGTTCATTATGTACGAAGCTCTCAGAAAGGGTGCTTCAATCGAAGAGCTTCACGAGCTTACAAGCATCAATAAGTGGTTCCTTGAACAGATGAAGGAGCTTGTAGACGAGGAAGAATCTCTCATCGCAATGAAGGGTTCAGTTCCCGAAAAGGATGTTCTCAAGCAGGCTAAGCTTGATGGCTTCTCAGACAGATACCTCAGCAGTCTCCTTGAAGTTACTGAGGAGGAAGTGAGAAATGCACGCATCGGCTTCGGAATCAAGGAAGCATGGGAAGGAGTTCATGTAAGCGGAACTGAAAACGCTGCATACTACTACTCAACATATCACCTTGACGAGGACAACAGCCCCGTCAGCACAGATAAACCGAAAATCATGATTCTCGGCGGCGGTCCTAACAGAATCGGTCAGGGTATCGAATTCGACTACTGCTGCGTTCATGCGGCTCTCGCTCTTAAAGAACTCGGCTTTGAATCAATCATCGTAAACTGCAACCCTGAGACTGTTTCCACAGACTACGATACATCCGACAAGCTCTATTTCGAGCCTCTTACACTGGAAGATGTTCTCAGTATCCACGAAAAAGAAAAGCCTGTCGGCGTAATCGCTCAGTTCGGCGGACAGACTCCCCTTAACCTCGCTAACGATCTTAAGAAATATGGCGTGAATATCCTCGGAACAACTCCTGAAACTATTGACCTCGCTGAGGACAGAGATCACTTCCGTGCTATGATGGACAAGCTGGAAATCCCCATGCCTGAATCCGGAATGGCTGTTAATGTTGACGAGGCTCTTGAAATCGCAAACAGAATAGGATATCCCGTAATGGTACGTCCTTCCTACGTTCTCGGCGGCAGAGGTATGGAAATCGTTCACGACGATGAGATGATGAAAGTCTACATGGGTGCCGCTGTTGGTGTAACTCCTGACAGACCTATCCTCATCGACCGTTTCCTCAACCACGCTACTGAATGTGAGGCAGATGCTATCTCCGATGGCACAAACTGCTTTGTTCCCGCTGTTATGGAGCATATCGAGCTTGCCGGCGTTCACTCAGGCGACTCAGCTTGTATCCTTCCTTCAATGAACCTCTCTGATGAACAGGTTGCAAAAATCAAGGACTACACAAAGAGAATCGCTGTTGAAATGAACGTTTGCGGTCTTATGAATATGCAGTACGCTATCGAAGGCGATACGGTATACGTTTTAGAAGCAAATCCACGTGCGTCAAGAACCGTGCCGCTTGTATCAAAGGTATGCAGCATCAACATGGTTAAAATCGCAACAGAAATCATTACATCCTCTATCACAGGAAAGCCCTCACCAGTGCCGCAGCTCCGTGACAAGATAATCACTCACTACGGCGTTAAGGAGGCAGTATTCCCGTTCAATATGTTCCCTGAGGTTGACCCTGTTCTCGGACCTGAGATGCGTTCTACCGGCGAAGTACTCGGTATGGCTCCCAGCTTCGGAGAGGCTTACTACAAGGCTCAGGAGGCTACTCAGCAGACAATTCTTCCTGAGGAAGGAACTGTTCTTCTCAGTATCTGCGACAGAGACAAGCCTGAACTCGTTGATATTGCAAAGGCTTTCTATGACCTCGGATTCAAAATCATCGCTACACACAAATGCTACAAGATTCTTGTTGACGCAGGAATCCCCTGTGAAAGAATCTTCAAGATCTACGAGGGACGCCCGAATATCGCTGACCAGATCGCAAACGGCGAAATCCAGCTGATTATCAATACTCCAGCCGGAAAGTCAAGTGCTCACGACGACAGCTATATCAGAAAATCAGCTATCAAGCACAGAGTAACTTATATCACTACTATGGCTGCTGCTAAAGCAAGTGCAGAGGGTATCAAGGCTATGAAAGAAAATAAACTCTTCGGCGTTAAATCACTTCAGGCACACCACGCAGACATTAAATAAATAAGCACCAGCGGTGCACCCGGCAGCGTGACGCTGCACCCGGCTCACGTTGCCGTGCTTCGCACTTACTCTATACGAGGCGATAATTGCCAATCGCATACGATAGAAAATTTAAACGTTAATTTGTAGGGGCGGACCTATGTGTCCGCACGCAAATAATCATGTTTATCGACAAACTGAAATGGACGGCATTAAAGCCGTCCATTTTTATTGTGCAATTGTAAATATCTTCACCATATTTGTAATGGATGTCGCACCTAACAGGGGGCCATCAAAAATGTGATTTGTTTTCAGTTTGCATCAGAAGTTTTCAACACTCCGGTTTTAAGATGTTAAAAATCCATACTCAAAAAGATAACCCGCCAATTTGCCGTTTTTTTGCATAAAATACAAAGCTTAAGATTTTATGACACAAAGATTTTTTAACCAATAAATTACAGCAATATAATACTAAAAAAGTGTTGAGTAATGTGAATAAACTTTCAACAGGGTGTTGAAACTATTGTGGAGCTGTGGAATTGTATGTTGATAAATATGTTGAAAGTGTGGAAATCAACGTATAATCCATATTTTGGATAACCGGAAAAGTTGAAAAGTATGTGGATAATCGGGGAAAAAGTGTAAACAATAAAAATATGTTGTGGAAAACTACACCGCAACAAATTCAACCAGAGGATATGATTGTATGAAAAAGTTTTTAGCAATATGTTCCGTATTCCTGTCGATTTGTGCAACATTCACAGGCTGTGGAGAGAAGGACAATTCAGACAGAACAGAGCATAGAGATTCCGGAATTATGGATGATGACGGAAACTATATGCAGAGGGATACTGACCCGACTGCGGAGCGAATTGACGATGAAATTGATGATGTCAAGGATGCCGGCGAAGATATTATCGGCGGTGCTACGGATGCCGTTGACGATATACTTGGCGGTGATAGTCACAATCATCGTGACGATAACAAGGACAATCGTGAGAGAGATTCCGAAGCTGACAGCACTACAAGAGACCGATAAACAGAAAACCGCAGCGGAAAAGCTGCGGTTTTTGTGCATATCTCGTGATATGCAGAAAAGAAAGGATAAATATGAAAAGATTTTATTAGTTTACGATAGCCTTTTCAGTTTCCTTATCGAAGATATGGATTCTGTTAGGATCAATAGCAACCTTGATTTCGTCGCCTGATCTTGCTGTTGATCTGGGGCTTACTCTTGCTGTAAGCGGAATACCCTCGCAGAGGAGGTAGAGGTAAGTCTCAGCACCCATAAGCTCAGTGATTTCAACGTTACAGTCGATAACACCTGTTGAAGCGTTAGAGAGGTACATTTCCTCATCGTGGATACTCTCAGGACGAACACCGAGGATAATTTCTTTGCCAACATAGTTGCCGAGTTCAGGAGTAACCTTTGACTCAGGAACGATAATCTGATATTTAACACCAGCACGACCTCTTGAGTCATTTGAGCCGAACTCAACAATGAACTGACCGTATTCTTCCTTAAGAACAGCGTCGATGAAGTTCATCTGAGGAGAACCAAGGAATCCTGCAACGAACTTATTAACAGGTCTCTCATAGAGGTTCTGAGGAGTATCAACCTGCTGAACGAAACCGTCCTTCATACAAACGATTCTGTCACCCATTGTCATAGCCTCAGTCTGGTCATGAGTTACATAGATAAATGTAGTACCGAGCTTCTTGTGGATCTTAGCGATCTCGGTTCTCATCTGAGCACGGAGCTTAGCATCGAGGTTTGAGAGAGGCTCATCGAGGAGGAATACCTTAGGAGAACGAACGATACAACGGCCGAGAGCAACTCTCTGACGCTGACCACCTGACATAGCCTTCGGCTTTCTGTCGAGGAGGTGAGAGAGGTCGAGGATCTTAGCTGCCTCGTTTACCTTTCTTTCGATTTCATCCTTAGGAACCTTACGGAGCTTAAGTCCGAAAGCCATGTTATCAAAAACAGTCATGTGAGGATAGAGAGCGTAGTTCTGGAAAACCATTGCAATATCTCTGTCCTTAGGAGCGATATCGTTAACGAGACGGTCGCCGATGTAGAGCTCACCCTCAGAAATTTCTTCGAGTCCAGCGATCATACGGAGAGTAGTTGACTTACCGCAGCCTGACGGTCCTACGAGAACGATAAATTCCTTATCTCTTATCTCTAAATTAACATCTGTAACAGCAACAACGCCGCCCGGATATTTTTTATAAATGCCTTTAAGTGTTAAACCTGCCATTTTAAATCCAGTCCTCCAGTTCAAAATTTCTTGCTAACAGTTAAATATTTTGTTTTATAATTACACTATCAGCTATGATAATATAATACCAAATTTTCAGAATTTTTTCAAGATGTTAAATCACCAAAGTTACAATTGCTTGTTTGTTAAAATAGCCGAAAAAATAGGGCTGAAACTGTCATAAAAAAGCTCGAAATCCTGCTGTTTAAACAAGTTTTCAACATCTTTGTGCAATAATTCTATACAGTCGCCAAACCCCAGTATTTCGGGTAAAACGAGACTTCCGAGAGAAATTCTCATAAGAACTTCAACGTGATTTCCGACTGCTGCGAACATTCTTTTAACTTGATGATATTTCCCTTCATAAAGTTCCACAAACGCCAGTTTATCGCTGTTTTCAGCCATTTTGACCTTTGCTGGGAGACACGTTTCGCCATCCGCCAAAATTATTCCATTTTTGAATATGTCAATATATTTATTTTGAAATGGTCTGTCAAGTTTCACAATATAAATTTTCGGTATATGGCTCTTCGGAGACAGAATCCGATGTGCAAGCTCGCCGTCATCCGTCACAAGAACTGCACCGAGAGAATCCTTGTCGAGTCTGCCTGCCGGAAAGAGTCCCTTTGTGCGAAATTCAGGCGGAATCAGCTCCAGAACAGAGGTGCCGTCATTGTTGTTTGTGGAGCATACATACCCCTTCGGTTTGTTGACGAGAAAATATCTGAATCTCTGGGCAGATATCACCTTTCCCGATACAGAGATGCTGTCGCTGTCGGGATCAATTTTTGTATCAGATTTCTTCACAACGCTGCCGTTGAGGGTAATTTGTCCCTTTGCAGCAAGCTGTTTTATCTGGCTGCGTGACAACTCAGAGCGTTCAGAAATAAATTTATCAAGACGGATAAGCGGCATATTTTTTCCTCCGGAAGAATAGAATTTAATGCTTGTAAAGTAGAAGCGAACCCATGCGGTCGCATTTTTAATTTGGAATGCGTAATTCGTAATGCGTAATTATGGTGTTGGCATTCGCTGACGGATTGAAATGTTATATCAAATATAAAATGACCGATTGTAGGGGACGGCGTCTCGACGTCCCACATAATAACCGGCGGATGTGAACATCTGTCCCAACATAAAAAACACAAGGGGGTAATTTTAATAAATGAAAAGACGTACATTTATGGTAATCTCAGCGGCTCTTGTCATTGGAGCGGTTTATATTGCCGTCACCGGCGAAAAAAGCGGAGAATCTGTCCTGAACAGCCAAAGTGTTCCGGCTGCGACCGTCAGCGAGCGTATCGGCTATTTTGCCTCTCATGGTTGGGAGGTCGAGGAAATCGCCGGAAAGAAGATTACAATTCCGGATGATTTTTCTCAGTCATACGAGGATTACGCTCTGCTTCAGGACAAACAAGGACTTCCTCTGCGTGAATACGCTGGAGAAAGCGGTCAGCTTTATGTATACGAGGTAAAAAATTACAGCCCTGATAGCAGAAAAATGCTGGCAGAGCTGCTTGTTTGCGGTGATACAGCGGTGGCTTCCATGATTTACAGTGAAGACGGCGGAAGTCTCCGCTTACCAGTTTCGTGAAATCAGAAAATGTTTATCATGTTTCCGATAAAGGGAATTCTTACAGCCATGCCCTTAATTGCACCATAAAAGAGAGCAACAACGAGAGCAAGCATACAGATTCCCACGAGAACGCCGATGATAGCACCAAGTACAGGAATAAGACCAACTATTCCCAGAACTACGCCTAAAATAATTCCTAAAATGAGCTGTGTAAGCTGCTGATTTGCATGGAAACGGCAATAGCTGGAGCTTCCATCAATAATGATCGGCACAAAGAACAAAATCGGGAAAATATAGCATATAGCTACGAGAATTTTGTTCTTCTGTACGTCAGCCTGATTAAAGCTGCTTTGTGCACTCTGGTCGTTGAAGTTTTCAAGGATTTCTTTCATTTTTGGGATACCTCCGTTTAAATATTTTCAGAAGCTTCTGCTTCATTATTAACACTGTTGAGTTCGCTTATAACTGCCACAAAGCTGTCAATATCTGTAAAATCCTTGTAGACAGAAGCGAATCTGATATACGATATAGGATCAATCACACGGAGCTTATTCAGCACCAGATCGCCTATTTCGCTGGATTTTATGGTATTCAGCATTTCGTTGGCACAGTAGTTTTCCACAAAATCTGCAATTTCCTCAACCTGATCTATGGTGACAGGACGTTTTTTTATCGCACTGAAGATTCCCTTTATCAGCTTGGACCGGTCAAATGTCTCAAATCCACCGGTACGCTTTTCAACCATAAGAAGCGGAATTTCAACTACCTCATAGGTTGTGAATCTTGCACGGCATTTTATACATTCTCTGCGTCGTTTTATGCGGTCGGCAAGATGACGGGTATCAGTAACCTTTGAATCCTCAAAGCCGCATACAGGGCAATTCATCAGTTATACCTCTCTATCATGTTATTAAGAATATTATAGCTTGACATAAGCTCGCTTATTCCGCTGAAATTATTTCTGTAAAGCTCCAGAATCACAGAGCAGTGCGGACTCATCATATACAGCAGATCGAAAAAGCGTTTGAAATTGAATCTTCCCTTGCCAATCGGAAGACAATCGCCCATTTCTCCGGAATCGCTTATATGAACGTGATCAACAGCAAGTCCTGCGGCTTCGATGAAGGTCATAGGATTTTCCCCTGCACGTATAGCTTGTTTTGTATCAAGCACGAATGAGAACTCATTTCCGAGCATTGCGGCAATCTCTCTTATAAACGCCGCAGAGCCACTCTGACAGCGTGAAACATTCTCAATGGCTACGGTTACGCCGAACTCCTTGCCGAGCCTGTAAAGCCTGCTGTAACGCTCACAGAAGAACTCCTTTGATCTGACTGACTTTGCACTGTGAAATACAAAGTATTCAGCTCCGACAATATTCATGAATCTGAAGAAGTATCTGTAATATTCAAGTGCATCAGTGATACGACGCTCATAGTCGGAGAAGAATGCAAGCTGTTCCATTTCGCAGGTGAAAGGATGAACGGCAGTACATTTTGCGTCGAAGCGTTTCAGCATTTCAGCCGCACCATAGGCAAAGCTTTTTTTCAGTTCCGAGTGAGTATTTATAAATATTTCCACGCAGGAAGTACCGTTTACAAGAAGCTCATAAAGACTTTCCTCAAGAGGCTTGGGGAAAAGACAGGCAGTAGAAACACCGGCAATCAAAACTGAACCTCCACATCTGAATTATATACCATTATTATAACTGAATTTCCGTACAAAGTCAATAGCAGACATAAAATTATACATAAGGATTTAGCCATGATAAATAACGCTGATAAAGAAAACACCGCACAGTAAATGTGCGGTGTTAAATTAATTAATCTTTCTGTTTTTTCATTACAAATGCCATAGCGACAGCACCTGCACCGGCAAGGAGAATTCCGGCAATACCAGCGTCACCTGTTTTAGGAGGATTGTTCGCTGATTGTTTTGCAGTAGTTTTCGGAGCAGCAGTAGTTTTTGCGGTTGTAGTAGTCGTTGCAGCTGCTTCGGTAGTAGTTGTAGTAGTAGTTGTTGTTGTTGTAGACGAAACTGACGGAGGTGCCGGCATTGGGGGGCGTCCCGGATGTTCATCACGATATGTATCAGGATCAATAAGACCATTCATTGTAAATACGATTCTGACTTCATCATCAATAGACGTGCCAAGGTCATTGAAAGAATCATCACTGTTATTTATATATGTTTGTTTCAGAGGATAAATATATCTCACAATTTCGTCAGATGTATATATATTGTCTGTCATTATAGCGTAAGCAGGCTTGCCGTGCAGAGTGACATCAAGCTTTTCGCCGTCTACCCATATTTCGTCTATTTTAAGCTCAAGCTCGTCTTTTAATCCAAGCGGATTGGGGTGAATATTTTCGATTGAGAGAGTAATATTATTCGCCTCGTTTATTCCGGAATCAGCAACATTCCATGTCATGTCGAACTGTCCGTCTTTGTATATCATTTTGCTGTCAAGAGAATTTGTATCATCGCTGCTGTTGAATAAAAGGGACACTGTTCCGACTGGTGTTTTATCGGGTGTTTCGGTTGATTCAGCCGTCGCATCAACCGCACTTGTGCAAAAAGCCGCACCTGCACCGGTGATAATGGTAAGTGAGCAAAGCAGTGATATAATTTTTTTCATGGTAGTACCTCCCTTAATAATTCTGATAAGGATTAAATATATATCTGAGGATAATCATAATCACAATGATTTTATATACAAATATTATAACTGTGTTTCAGTACAAAGTCAATAGCAGACATAAAAATGTACTCCAGATTTATTACAAATCCCTTTGACAAATAACAAATACTGTGATATAATTATACTCATAAAAATAGTCCATGCGGACTTAAAGCAATACCGCCTGACGGTCTTGTGCGGTGTTGCCGTAAGGAGGTTAATATATCAATGAGTGTAAAAATAATTTCTGACAGTACCTGCGACCTCTCTCCTGAACTGATAGAAAAATACGGCATAAAGATCATGCCTCTTCATATCGTGCTGGGCGATAAGGAATTCGAGGACGGTTTTTCAATTACTCCGGATGAAATCTACAAATGGTCAGACGAAAACAACGCTACTCCTAAAACCTCTGCGATTAACATGACTTATGTGATTGATTTTTTCCGCCCGATTATCGAAGCCGGTGATGAAATAGTATGCTTTTCAATCTCCGGAGAAATGTCAACAACCGCTAATGTAATGCGTCTTGCGGCTGAGGAGCTTGAAGCAGAGGACAGGATTTTTATTATAGATTCACGCAATCTTTCAACAGGAATCGGTCTTCAGGTAATAGAAGCGGCTATCATGGCGGAGGAAGGGCACAGTGCCGCACAGATATCCAGACACATTGCGGAGATAATTCCTCGTGTGAGGGCAAGCTTTGTCATTGACACGCTGAAATATCTGCACAGAGGCGGCAGATGCAGCGGTATGGCGGCTCTTGCCGGAACAGCTCTCAGGCTTCATCCTAAAATCATTGTAAAGAACGGAAAAATGAGTCCTACAAAGAAATATATGGGAAATATCAGCCGTGTTATCATGAATTACGTCAGAGATATGGAAAACGACCTCAGAAATGCTCAGAAGGATCGTGTATTCATTACACATTCCGGATGCAGTAAGGCTATTGTGAGTGAAGTGAGGAAGTATCTTGAAGATCTCGGAATATTCAGCGAGATTCTTGAAACAAGGGCGGGCTGCGTAGTCTCCAGCCATTGCGGACCTAATACGCTGGGTGTTCTTTTTATAGATAATAGTAATTAACTTTTAGCCATTAGTAGGGGCGGACACATGGGTCCGCCCATTTTTATTTACATACGATAAAAATATCGTGTAACAATTTGTAGGGACGACTACTGGTTCGCATAACGTGGTATATTCAATAAAATATAAAGGGCGGACACAATAGGTCCGCCCCTACTTAATAGCCGTGATATTCTAAGCACCGCTGGCATTTATAACTTTTTGTCGAGGTAATAGTCTAAGCGAGCGAGCTTTTACTGACCATGCCGCACAGAGGAATGTGCGTCAGCACATGGAAACGTGTTTCGGGGGCACCGCTGGTGCCGGTGCAGCTTCAAGCTACCTGTCAGTTATACATAACAGCAGGTGCAGGATTCTGATTTACAAGTCTGCGTGCATCTGCAAGCTTTTTCTTATTCTTAAGTGTCTTGCCGATCTTCTTGAATATAAGACCGATAACAAGCTCTGAGAATCCGATGATAAGTGCAAGGATTCCGAAGGTAAGAAGTATATTTGAAATAAGATAGAATATAACGTTGCTTGTAAGCGAGAATGCTATCATAGCTCCGCCTGTAACAGCAGCTCCGCAGAGGAAAATTACAAGTCCCGAAATAAAGAGGATATTTCCGAAGAACTTCATCACATGGCGGCCCTTCTTGTCAACAATAATGACAATCCAGATAAGCATAATCAGAACAAGAGCACTTACAATTCCTATTGTGATGTATGAAACAGCGTAGCTTACATTCTTGGGATCTATGCCGATTTCTTTTTTCCATTCCTTTACGGAAAGAGCCTCGTCAACGCCTTCACTTTCGAGATTCTTGCGGATTTTCTTAAGATCTTCCTTACGAAGCTCATATCCGAAAGCGTCGTCAGCAGCGTCATTGTTTTCAGCGAAGAAATCGTATGTGATATCCTCAGAATTGATAGAAGGATCATCACCCTTTCCGTCGATGATATAGTCAGCGTAATTTTCGATATTAGCACCTGCATATTCGAGGAAATCAGTGTTCTTTATGTAATCCTTGAAATCGCTTACATCTGCATTTCCATCGGTAACGCTTCTGAAGCCTACTGAATTGTAGATATTCTCGGAAACATCCTTTCCGTCAAGCTCTGCATTGAAAACTGTATTGAGATTAAGCTTTTCCACACGTTTTTTGAGCGTACCGCCTGATAATCCTATCTTGCAGCATACAATAACATTCACGACAATAAGGAATAAAATTGCGAAGAATGCAACAACAGAAGCACCAAATATTCTTCCTTTGCCAACCTTTACAGAAGACTCCTTCTGCTGGGAAACAGGCACGGGCATCGGAGGAACTGCTCCCATATCGGGATTCACATAACCGCCGTACTGCTTCGGCTGTGAGTAATTCTGTACAGGCTGCGGCTGAGCTTCCGGATATCTGTTATTGTCACCGAAGAATACAGAATCTTTTTCAGAAGGTACTTCCTCATTTTGCAGTACTGTCTTGTCATCGCCGGAAAATGCTGTATTTGTTCCGGCAGGCTCTTCGTCAAGCAGGACCGTCTTTTCATCGCCGAAGAATGCTGTATTTGTTCCGGCAGGCTCTTCGTCAAGAAGAACTGTCTTGTCATCGCCGGAAAATGCTGTATTTTTATCATCAGGCTCCTCATCAAGCAGGACTGTCTTTTCATCGCCGAAGAATGCTGTATTTGTTTCGGCAGGCTCTTCGTCAAGCAGAACTGTCTTTTCATCGCCGAAGAATGCTGTATTTGTATCAACAGGCTCCTCATCAAGCAGGACTGTCTTATCATCGCCGAAGAATGCTGTATTTGTATCAACAGGCTCCTCATCAAGCAGGACTGTCTTATCGTCGCCGAAGAATGCTGTATTTGTATTGACAGAATCATCTGCACTGCCAGCAGCTTCTTCACCCGAAATGTATACTGTTTTCTCGCTTCCATCATCAAGAATTGTTTCTGACTGAGGTATATCGTCTATTTTCTCAACCTTGCTTCCGCAGTTTATGCAAAACTTTGCTTCTGCACTTAATTCTTTTCCACAATTATTGCATATCATAAATTTCAACCTCCTGATATTATATTGCTGATTATATTATATAACATTCAGATTATAATGTCAATAAAAATTTTCCGACAGTATGTGTAAAAATTTCGTAGACAAATATATTATATTTGTTTATTTCTTATTTAGGGGCGGATGCCTGCATCCGCCCGTCATGAATGTAATTTGTCAACGGTGCGATTTGAGCATCGCTCCCTACATTGCCTATATTTATTTTACAAATACTTTCCTACACAATTATGTTTCTTCGGCATTATTTTTACACGCAGACATTATCCGACTCATATCGACACAGATTTACGCAACTTTCTATGGTTCATCTGTTGATTTTTACATAACTTTGATTTATAATAAATACAGCAAATTTCACACATAAAAAATAAATTTCAACAGGAGGCAGAACAATGATTGATCCATTCAAAAAAACAGCTGTAATTCACGGAGTAAGCGAAGAAGAGGTAATATCAGAGATAAACAAAGCTATTGCCTGTGCTTATGAGAACCCTACTAAATCAGCAAAATGCGTTCCGTGCAAGGGAAAAATTCCCACCGCAGAGGAAGTTTTCAACTATATTTTCGACGTATGTTTAGGTATACAGGATATCGTATAATTCATACATAAAAAAACTCCCCGAACATTATCGGGGAGATTTTTTGCTGTATCTTAAAAGACAAATTATTCAGCAGCGTTAAGCTTCTTAGCGAGCTGAGACTTCTTTCTTGCAGCTGCATTCTTGTGCATAAGACCCTTTGCGCAAGCCTGATCAACCTTCTTGATTGCAACTCTGATAGCTTCTGCCTTATCAGCAGCACCTGTTGAAACAGCGATATCAGCCTTCTTGAGCATTGTCTTGAGATTAGACTTTCTTGCCTTGTTAGCAGCAGCCTTTGTCTTGTTTACCTTAACTCTCTTCTTAGCAGATTTAATATTCGGCATTTTGTTACACCTCCTTGAATTCTGCGGATGTATATCTTTCCGCATTTTACAGATAATAGAGCATACACGGGTTCTATATGCTCCCGATAAGTGCAACGCACACTTACCATACTGAGACATTAAATATTATATCATTTTTCAACATACTTTTCAATAGGCAAAAACAGAAATTTTCAAAAAAATATCTTTCATTATTTATAGCAATATACACAAATATTACATTTCTGGAGGTTTTTATGATTCGTACAGATCTTGCAGTTGAAAGTTTTCCGGACAGCTCCCTGCCTGATGGAGTTCATCGCCGGACGAGAGGAAGTTCTTTCAGCATAACGGAAATCACCATCGATGACGACAGCTGTCTTTCCACAATCGGAAAGGGAAAAGGTAGATATATCACGCTTGAGGGAACAAGTCTGAGCCGTTTTTCCGACGATTATGAACAGATGATAATTGAGCTTGCCGGCGAAATAGGTAAGCTTGTTCCTGACGGAGAAATTCTTGTTGCCGGTCTCGGAAACAACGATATCACACCGGATGCTCTTGGTCCGCAGGTGATATCAAAGGTACTTGCCACACGTCATCTCCGTGACGAGCTTGACAGCGAGGAGGAACGCTTTCTCACATCCCTGAGACCTGTCAGTGCCTTTGCCGGCGGAGTTCTCGGTCAGACAGGAATTGAAACCTCAGAGATGGTTCATGCTATTGTACAGCATATTCATCCAGCAGCGATTATCGTCATTGACGCTCTTGCCTGTTCTGACATAAGTCGTCTTGGAACAACAATTCAGATATGTGATGCCGGAATATCTCCCGGCAGCGGTGTTTCAAACACACGGAAGGAGCTTTCAGAAAAGATTTTCGGTATTCCTGTCATTGCGATAGGCGTGCCGACTGTCGTGGATATGCATACTATCGTGCGTAGTCTCACCGGAAACGACCCCGACAAAGAGCTTCCGAATATGATGGTTACTCCCCGTGATATCGATCGGCTGACTGAACGTGCTTCTCAGCTAATCGCTTTCGGAATCAATCTTGCACTTCAGCCTTCCCTCACACTTGACGATGTAAGAGGATTATTTTAGGCACCAGCGGTGCCCCCGAATCACGTTCCCATGTGCGTTCCGCACATTCCTATGTACGTCGCTGAACTCGCCATTCGCTCGTGGGAACAGATTTTATGCCGGACATTTTTATATTGAACCAGCGGTGCCGCAGCGTGACGCTGCACCCTGTTCACGTTTCCGTGCGTAAACGCACTCACTCTATACAAGACGGCAGTCTGCTTTCGCATACGAAAAAAATTAATGCGGTAATTTATATATAAAGCGTGACGCTGCAAAAAAGACTCAGGTTGTTCCCTGAGTCTTTGTTGTTTTTTATAAAGTTTTTTAACGGAAGTAGTTTCTGATTCCGTCACCATAGAAGCTGAGGTATCCCTGAGTAAAGGAATCCGGCTCGGTGAAGTAGAGCATAACTGCTTCTTTAACGGCTTCTGTAACGTTGCCTGAATATGTTCCGAGGTTGGCATATCCGCCGCTTCCTGAGAACTGATATGGCTGTGTAAGTACGCCGTATACTGTATTTGGATAGAGAGGACTGTAAACTCTGTTCATTACAACCTCTACTACATAAGCCTTTTCGTAAGGGCCTATCCAATAGGATCCTGCCTCGTGAGCAACTACGTTGCAGAGGAGGATAAAATCGCTTTCCGAAATCGGGAGTCCTGAGATGCCTGTATCAGGATTTTCAACAAAAGCGTCTTCTGTTGCCGGCTCTGTGTCCGGTTCAGTAGGTGCTTCTGTCGGAACTTCTGTCACAGGAACAGTAACTGTAACCGTTACTTCCTCAGTAGACGTTGCTTCGGTAGTAACAGGAGCCACTGTTGTAGCTTCTGTTGTAGGCTCAGCAGTTGTTGTTGTTGTCTGAACCTCATTATTCGTTGTTTTTTCCACTGTTGTGGAAGCTGCTTCTGTTGCAATTGTTGTTGATTCCTTAGTGATTGTCTCTGTTACGGACTGGAATGTGGAAACAACTGTTGAAGCAACTGTATTATTATCCGTTGAAGATACAATATAGGAAAGATTTACGGTGTTTGCACTTTTGTACGTTTCATACACCGAATTTTTTGTTGCTTTATTCTCCTTTTCTGGCTTTGTTATTGCGGGTTTGTACTCATCGGAAGTTTCAGCAGAGAGTGTCACGTTGTAAGCGGGCTCTACAATTTCAAAATTATCTCTTGTACTTACCTGAGGTGCTGCATTATAAGCAACAGCTCCGCCGCCTATTAAACAAGCAGTGATTACGCCGAAGACACTTGCTGCAAGTTTAGCTTCTCTCATCAGCTCATCCTTTCAATAAAATAAGCAATTGCATTATCCCTTTCGGGGTACATAAATGATAACATATCTGGAAGAAAATATCAATAGTTTCGGGGTTTTTTCGATTTTCCGACCAAAAACAGATATTCTTTTCTGCCAGATTAGTGCAAAACAACACATATATTGTATACAAATTGTAACATCATAATAGATATTTAATGAATTGATTTTAATATAAAACCAAAATAAGTTACATTTTGATTACAATTATGTCTGATAATAAACAACTATTCGTATAATCTGCGGTTACTTTTTCGCTTTGTTATAGCCGATTTATCGTCAGAAAACATTCTCCGGAGCATATTTTCCGTGCAGATTTCACTGTTTACCATCTTGTAAATATTATTCAGGAAGTAATAAAAAAATGACAATCTGGTTATAATTTGTTTCATCAGGAATATCCTTCACATCCGTCAGACTGCACACATCCTGTCGCATCTTCATACTATATAGTGATTAAAATAAGGAGCTGATTTTTACGGAAAAGGATATTTTTCTTGCTTTGGTTGTCAGCATAGATACATATCTGGCGGCAGCAGCTTACTGCAACAGCGGAATAAGAATTCCTGCATTATCGGCGGCGGTTATCAGTATTTTAAGCGGAGCTGTGCTTTTTTTATCTCTTACTCTCTCCGGATTCCTTCACGGATTTTTCCCGTCCAATATATTTCACGCTCTCAGCGTAGGATTCCTCGTTTTCATAGGAATTGCAGCTATTTTCAGAAGTCTTGTCAGAAGTCTCTCTGCACGGCTCTCTGAGAAAGGCAGTATTTCACTGAAAATGGGAAAAAGTCCGATTATACTGAGGCTTTATTTCGATGATACCGCGGCAGATTTTGACAATTCAAAGATTCTTTCCGCAGGCGAAGCGGCGGCACTTTCGCTGGCAGGCTCGCTGGATTCTGCGGCTATCGGTCTGAGCAGCGGTATTTCTGTAAACTCGCCGTTTATGGTTTCAATTTTTGCAATAATCTGCGGATCTGCGGCGATTCTTCTTGGAAATCTTACGGGCAAAAAAATTTCCTCCCTGAACCATGATTTCTCATGGGTAGGAGGAATTATTCTGATTTTATTTGCGTTGTTTATATAATAATGAATGAAAAAACACCTCAATTTAAAATGAACGTTTGTAGGGGACGGCGTCCTCGACGTCCCCCAAAACTCCTCCAAAGGGTTATAAACCCTTTGGAATCCCACAATTAATTTTTCAGATTATATATAATATGTCACAATTTCCGGCGGATTGAACAGTCTCAGTTTGCCAAGTCCAGCCGAAACAAGAAGTTTCATTCTACCGATAGTATAAATTCCTTTTGAGAATTCCGGAAAGAATTTCCTCTCCGGCGAAAGTATCCCATGCCCGAAAAGCCTCACTGCACCGCCGTGAACGTGCCCGCTGAAGGTGTAGTTTGCACCCCACTCAGCGTAAATCCTTCCATGAAGCGGATTATGTGCCATGAGCCATACCTCTCCGCCGGAGCATCTTCCGAGATACCGGTCAAGATCATCGGCAGTCACGCTGTCAAGACCGAAATATCCGCCGTTCTTCTTGTAGGTCGAATAAGGCTCGCACAGACCGTAAATTCTTATTTTCCTGTCCTCGAACTTAACATCAGAATAGCTGTTTTTCAGCAATATTATGTCAGTTTCACGAAGCATAGAGTAATATTTCACCTTATTTTCCGGAGCTATGCTCTGCTCATGATTTCCCTCAATCATGAACACCGGAGCAATAGAACACAGCCTTTTCAGTGTAAGTCCTGCCGTTGTGAAATCAGAGCAGTCTCTCGTTACAAGATCGCCTGTTATCAGGATTAAATCAGGATTTTCACGCTTTATTATTTTGCAGAGATATCTGTTGTCCCTGCCGAATTTTCTCTTGTGCAGATCGGATATATGCACAACACAAATGCCTTTTCCAAGCCTTTCGTGCCGTGTCTTAAGCATAAGAAGATTCTCAGCCGCCGAATATAATGCTCCGGCTATCAATACTTTCTGTATAATCTTCTTCATTCGTTATCTTCATCATCCGGATCAGCCTCGATGATTACCTCATTCTGCTCCTCAAGAGCCGCTTCTGCTTCTGCTTCACGGATCTGCTCCTCAGTAAGCTGCTCAACCTTTTCAGTTTCTGCGTTATCATCGTGTTCTGCTCTTGTAAATGCAACAACCTTTGATCCATCAGTTACTCTCATTACACGGACGCCCTTTGCGATTCTTCCCATAATTCTGATATCGCTTGCAAGGATTCTGATAATTATTCCGTCGCTTGAAACGAGAATAATGTCATCCTCCTCGTCAACTATCTTGATTCCGCAGACATATCCTCGTACATCGTCAACCTTGTAGTTGGTCAAACCGTAGCCACCTCTGTTCTGGATGCGGTAGCTGTCAATTTCCGTTCTCTTGCCGTAGCCATTTTCGGTAATGGTGAGAAGTGAAGCTCCCTCACGGACCTTTGCCATTCCTACAACGTAATCGCCCTCTCGGAGCTTTATAACTCTTACGCCGTGAGCAGAACGTGACATTGAACGTCCCTTTTCTTCCTCAATGCGTATAACCATACCATTGTGAGTAGCTACGAAAATCTGCTGTTTTCCGTCGGTCATTCTTACACCGGCAATTTCGTCACCCTCATCAAGTCCGATGGCGATAAGACCATTCTTGCGGACATTCTTGTAAAGAGACAGGTTAGATCTCTTTATCTTGCCATTTCTGGTGACCATTGTTATATATTTATCTTCGCTGAAATCTGTCGTCTTTATCATTGCGGCTATCTTCTCGCCCTCAGACAGCGGAATGAGATTTATCAGATTAAAGCCTCTTGAAGCCTTTGAGCCGTCCGGAACTTCATAGCATTTCAGCTTGTACATGATACCCTTATTCGAGATGAACAGGATATTATCATGCGAGCCGCAGATGAACATTTCCTCAACGAAGTCCTCCTCACGCTGCTTCATTCCGGTGATACCTCTGCCGCCTCTCCTCTGAGTCTTGTACTCAGTAACGGGCATTCTCTTGATGTATCCGTTGTTCGTGAGAGTTACAACGCAGTCTTCTTCGGGGATAAGGTCCTCGATATCAACCTCGCCGCTGACAGCTTCGATGTCAGTTCTTCTCTTGTCGCTGAACTTCCTGCGGATAGCGTCGAGATCTTCCATGATTATGCCGTAAACACGCTCAATATTTGCAAGGATATCCTCATAATCAGAAATTTTTGTGAGGATTCCGTAGAGTTCGTCAGTAATTTTCTGTCTTTCAAGACCTGTGAGCTGTCCAAGACGCATCTGAACGATAGCTTCTGCCTGTTCCTGTGAAAGTCCGGTCTGCTTTTCAACGTGAAGTCCTGTGAAGTCATACTGTGCACGGTCAAGAAGTGCGGACATATCAATGTCCTTGAAGCGTTCTATCATGCGTTCCTTTGCCTCGCCGATTGTCGAGCTTGAACGGAGAATCGCAATTACCTCGTCGATATAGTCAGCGGCAAGCACGAAGCCCTGTAAAAGATGAGCTCTTTCGAGTGCCTTGCGGAGATCAAAACGTGTTCTGCGCTGGATTACCTCAACCTGAAAATCAAGGTAATGCTGGAGCATACTCTTGAGCGTAAGTACCTTAGGCTCGCCGTTTACGAGGGCAAGCATGATGATTCCTACTGTATCCTGAAGCTGTGTGAGTGCAAAAAGCTTGTTAAGTACTATCTGCGGAACAGCGTCCTTTTTCAGCTCGATAACTACTCTCATTCCATCCTTGTCGGATTCGTCACGGAGATCGTAAAGTCCCTCTATCTTCTTGTTTCTTGCAAGCTGATTTATGCTCTTAATAAGACGCTCTTTTCTGAGCATATAAGGAATTTCATCGATAATGATGCAGTTTCTGCCCTTTATTTCCTCAAAATGAGTACGGCTTCGGAGAGTTATCTTTCCCTTTCCCGTAGCGTATGCGGCACGGATTCCCGCCTTGCCCATGATAATTCCGCCGGTCGGGAAATCAGGTCCCTGAATATGCTCCATAAGCTGTTCAAGGGAGCATTCGGGATCCTCGATAAGCAGGCGGAGTGCGTCTATTACCTCTCCGAGATTGTGGGGAGGAATATTTGTTGCCATACCTACGGCGATTCCGACAGATCCGTTCACCAGAAGATTCGGGAATCTTGACGGCAGAACAACAGGTTCTTTAAGACGATCGTCGTAATTTGACGTGAAATCAACGGTATCCTTGTTGATATCAGTAAGCATATCAAGAGTAAGCTTCTGCATTTTTGCTTCGGTATAACGGTAAGCGGCAGGACCGTCACCATCAATTGAGCCGAAGTTTCCATGACCGTCAACAAGCGGATATCTCAGTGAAAAGTCCTGTGCAAGACGTACAAGTGCGTCGTATACAGAAGCGTCACCGTGAGGATGATATCGTCCGAGAACGGCACCTACTGTATCAGCGCATTTTCTGTATGGCTTTTCCGGAGTAAGTCCGTTTTCATGAAGTGTGTACAGAATTCTTCTGTGAACAGGCTTCAGACCGTCTCTTACATCCGGAAGAGCTCGTGATACAATTACCGACATTGCGTAATGAAGCATGGAATTTTCCATTTCATCAACAAGCTCGGTATTTATTACTTTAGAATTATCCTGATAAAGCAATGTCTTTTCCTCCGTTTACTCAGTGCTTTCCGCACTGGTTTTTCTGATTATTTCAAGCTCGTCCTCAGAAAATCCTGCTTTTGGCAGAATATAGAACACTTCTTTTCCCTGCATGAGAAGGAAGTATTCATCATATTCAAGAAGACTGTAATTTTCTTTTGTATTCAATCTGGATTTTTCCGGCATAATATCTTCGTCTTCCGGCGGAATATCCTCTGCATTTTCTTCAGAGCCGTCATTTTCCGGCTGTTCAGCTTCATCATCACCGGATGTCCCGTCGTCAACGGTAGATATATCTATAAATCCATCACCAACACCTATCTTATATACGACCTCGCCCATTTCAGTGACAGTTTCAACAAGGCGTCTCCTTACAAATCGGGGATTGTTCCATTCACGGAATGCGAATGCCAGACAAGCCACTATAAGAAGATATACTATGGTATTATCCGGATTTTTCACCGCCGCATAGATGAAATCAGCGGCAAGAATCAGGAATATACCCATGAAAATATAGCTTTTCAGGTATACGAATTTCTTCTGATAGCTTTTATATGCCTTCTCAAAGATTTCCGGCGAAACGGTATATTTCTTTTCAAGTGTGTAATTTTCTTCCATTTTGATTCCTTTTCAGTTATATATCGAGATTCTGTGCGAATTTAGCATTTTTTTCAATAAATTTTCTTCTTGATTCAACATTATCTCCCATGAGGATTGAAAATGCTTCGTCAGCCCTGAGAGCGTCCTCCATGCCGATTTTCACAATAGTACGGCTCTCCGGATTCATTGTTGTTTCCCAGAGCTGTTCGGGATCCATCTCACCAAGACCTTTATATCGCTGAATCTCTACCTTGTACTTTCCATCTTCTGAAAGCTCTGCGATGTATTTATCTCTTTCCTCGTCAGAGAATGCGTAGCGGATTTTCTTGTTTCTCTCGACTCTGAAAAGCGGAGGCTGTGCTATATATACGTTTCCGTTGGAGATAAGCGGACGCATATATCTGAAAAAGAACGTCAGAAGAAGCGTTCTGATGTGCATACCATCAACGTCGGCATCCGCCATAATGATTACCTTGCCGTAGCGAAGCTTTTCTATATCGAAGTCCTCGCCTATGCCTGTTCCGAGAGCCGTTACGATAGGTGAAAGCTTGTCGTTTCCGTAGATTTTATCGATTCTTGCCTTTTCTACGTTGAGCATCTTGCCCCAGAGCGAAAGAATTGCCTGATATGCACGGTTTCTGCCCTGCTTTGCAGAGCCGCCGGCTGAATCTCCCTCGACGATATATATTTCAGTATATCTCGGATCACGCTCGGAGCAGTCTGCAAGCTTTTCGGGCATGGATAAATTTCCGAAAGCATTCTTTTTTCTTTCGGCTTCTCTTGCCCTCTTTGCGGCTTCTCTCGCCTTGAGTGCAGAAACGCTCTTTTCAAATATTATCTTTGCCGTTTCAGGATTTTCCTCAAGATAGTTCATAAGCTTTTCCTGAATAAGCTTATCTACAAAAGGCTTTACTTCGGGATTTCCAAGACGTCCCTTTGTCTGTCCTTCAAATTCACACTCAGTCAGCTTAACGGAAATTACAGCCGTAAGTCCCTCACGGACATCATCACCGGACAGCTTTTCCTTATCTTTGAGAAGTCCCATTTTCTTGCCGTAGTCGTTTATAACTCTGGTAAGAGCATTCTTGAAGCCTGTCTCGTGAGTTCCGCCGTCCTTTGTGTGGATATTATTCGCAAATGAAAGGATAGTTTCGTTATAGGTATCGTTATACTGGAGAGCAACCTCAGCAAAAGCGTCGCCCTGCTTTCCGGATACATAGATTATTTCCTCGCTGAGAGGTTTTCCTCTGTTTTCGTTGAGGAATTCTACAAACTGACGGATTCCTCCCTCATAATGGAGAACCTCGCCCTGAACATTTTCAGCGTCACGCTTGTCCGTGAAAACGATTTTCACGCCGGCATTAAGGAATGCCTGTTCACGGAGTCTTTTGAGAAGCACGTTGTAGTCGTATACGGTATCCTCGAAGATTTCGCCGTCAGCCTTGAACATTACGCTTGTTCCTGTTTCATTGGTATCGCCGATAGCCTTGAGCTGTTCGGAGTAATTTCCTCTCTCAAAACGCTGGAACCATATATGCTCGCCGTCCTTTACGGTAAGCTCCAGCCACTCGGAAAGTGCATTTACTACGGAAGCACCTACGCCGTGAAGACCGCCGGATACCTTATATCCGCCGCCGCCGAACTTTCCGCCCGCATGGAGGATAGTATAAACAACGGTTGCTGCGGAAATTCCCTCTTTCTGGTGGATTCCTACTGGTATTCCTCGTCCGTTATCTGATACACGGATGATATCTCCTGCCAGAATTTCTACATTTATCTCCGTACAGTAGCCCGCAAGAGCCTCGTCGATAGAGTTATCCACTATCTCGTAGACAAGGTGGTGCAGACCGCCTGTGCCGGTTGAGCCGATATACATACCAGGTCTTTTGCGGACAGCTTCAAGTCCCTCCAGAACTTGTATATCGTTCTCATCGTAATTGCTGTTATTCTGCTGACTCATTTACTTACCTCCATATATTCTGATTGAAATTATTATTTATCCAATTCAGAGGATTATTTTCGATATATCTGAATATTTCAAAAAATTCCTTTTTATTGCGGATTATATGGTCGTAATACGAACGCTGCCATATATTGAAACCTGTTTTTTTATTAACAAATCTTTTCAATGCTGATATTACTGACGGAATCTTTTTATTTGTAGGGGACGGCGTCCTCGACGTCCCATTGATGATTTTATATTCATCGAAAATGTAAATTATCATATGGACATGATCGGGCATTATCACATATTTTATAATTTTTATTTTTTCATATATACTGTTTATCTCTTTTATCTGGTCATTTACAAATGTTCCGTATTCCGTCAATTTATGTTGCGGGACGTCGAGGACGCCGTCCCCTACACCATTTATTTCGCTTAAATACGGTATTTTATCCTTGGTGCATATTGTTATGAAATACAACCCATTCCGTGAATAATCGTAATTTTTCAGGCGTATTTCTTTTCTTATTGAATATTCTTTTTTCATAATTTTTTCCGAATTATAACAATCCGCCGCCAATTTCCATCCTCTTTCTCAGAGTTGCCGCCGAAAGAGGCGATATATAGACCTTTTCAATGCCTTTTCCCATAGTTATTATGAAGCTTTTCGGCATTTCATAGCTTGTATAAACGCATTTTTTTTCCTTTACCGCACGGTCAAGGAGAAGCTTGGTGCACTTTTCAACAGTCGTGTTCTCAATGTCGAAAATTCCCACCACATCACGCATATCTACGGAATAATTATTCCCAATGTGAAGATACATCTGTAATCTTTCCTCCGTCTATTCTCAGGAGTTTTCCCTTTATTTCGGGAAGAATCGCACTTTCATTAGGTGTTGTCAGAAATATCTGCATATCCTTTATTATATCGAAAACGAAGCGTTGACGGCTTTCGTCAAGCTCTCCCATAACGTCGTCAAGAAACACGACCGGAGAATCCTTCGATTTTTTCTTGTATATTTCCGCCTGAGCGAGCTTCATCACGAGGGCGGCACTCTTTATCTGTCCCTGTGAGCCGTATTCCCTTGCGCTCAGACCGTTTATTTTCACTATTATCTCATCACGGTTCACGCCGGTATGAGTTGTTCCTGTGCGGATGTCGTATTCAACGGATTCACGCAGTTTTCTGTAATACTGCTCATAGGCGTCCTTGTCGCAAGGCTTTTCAAAATCCTCAGGACGGAACACTGCCGATTTATATTCAAGCTCCATTTCCTCGCTTCCGCCGGATATAGTCCTGTATAATCTGCCGCATATTTCGTTGATTTTCGAGATATACTCGTTTCTCATGTAGGAAATGAGAGTTCCCTCATGAGCCGCCTGTCTGTCCCATATTTCAAGGACATCTGCACCGGAATTTCCCTGCATTATTTCTTTCAGCAGAGCATTGCGCTGATTCATAACGGCATTGTGCTTGTTTATATGCACCACAAAAACGGGATTGAGCTGTGAAGCTGCCATATCTATGAAATTTCTGCGTTTTTCGGGAGAGCCTTTTATTATTTCGACATCATCCGGAATGAAAGCAATACACTTGAAAACATCGAAAAGCGAACGTGTACCCTTCTGCTTCACGCCGTTGAGGGTTATCTGCTTCGGGACAGAAGCATTTCTCGCCATTTTTATGCTAATTTTCTGTTCTCTTGCACCGTCATGAATTTTAACTTCAGAGGACATTCTGCTGCCGCCGATAGTAATGTAGTCTTTTTCTTTAGAGCCTCTGAAGCTCCGGCAGCCGGAAAGTATCCACATAGCTTCAAGGAGATTTGTTTTCCCCTGAGCATTTCGTCCTGTGATTATATTGTATTTATAATGGGGAGCAAAAGAGATTCCGGAAAGATTCTTGAATCCGTCGATTTCCGCATAGGTGATAATCACTCTACGGTTACCTCCTGACCGTCAAGAGAGACGGTATCACCGGAACGTATCTTTTTACCTCTCATAGTGCAGACTTCTCCGTTCACAAGAACGCAGCCTTCCTGAATAAGAGCCTTGGCTTCTCCGCCGGAGCCTACAAGTGACGCAAATTTAAGCAGAGCGTCAAGCTTTATGAATTCTGTATTTATCTTGATTGTATTCATACTTTTACCTCAGAAAGTTCGGAGCATATCAGTTTTTGAGCTGAATAGGCATTACAAGGTAGATATAGCTTTCTCCTTCAAAAGGAAGAATTTCGATTACCTTCATAGCACCGTTGAAGCGTATTCTCAGCTTATCGCCCTCTGCTGCTCTGAGAGCCTCGAGGATAAGCTTGTTATTGAAGCCTATTGTCACTGTTTCCCCGGAAATATCAGCCGAAATTGAGTCGTTGATTTTTCCGATGCCTGTACGGCAGCTGATTTTGACAGCTCCATTTCCTACCTCGCAGCGGATAGGCGATTTATTTTTTTCGTCAAGGAGAAGCGAGCATCTTTCAAGACAGGTGGAAAATTCTCTCTTGCTGATGATAACTTCTGTCTTGTAGCCTGTGGGGATGCTCAGCTTATAATTATGGAAAGCACCCTCAAGCAGACGTGAAATTACGATAACGTTGTCAATTTCAAAGATGATGTGGCGGTCATTGATGCAGATAACGCAGTCATTTTCGCTGTCATCCTTTATAAGAGTAGAAACTTCGGTGAGAGCCTTTTTCGGAACAACGAAGTTATATTTTTCATCGCAGCCTGATTTTTCGCAGCGGATAGCAAGACGGAATCCATCAATTGCAACCATATTGAAATTTCCGTCCTCGATATCGAAAAGCTCGCCTGTCATAACTGGCTTGCTTTCGTTTGTAGAGGTTGCATAGCTTGTCTGGTTTATCATGGAGCGCAGTACTGACTGCTTTATAGAGAAGCTTCTGTTTGAATCAACAACAGGAAGTTCCGGATAATCCTCAGCGGACATTGCAGAGATACTGCATTCTGTTGAGCCGCAGGAGATATTTATAATGAGGTTTTCATCGATATCGAAGCTGATTACATCGCCTGACATACGTCTTGTAAATTCGCTGAAGAGTCTTGTTCCAACAACGAATTCTCCTTCGCCCTCTGTCTGGGCGTTTATAGATGTACGGATTCCCATTTCGAGATTATAGGCAGTAAGAATAACCTTTCCGGATTCAATTCTTACTTTGATTCCTTCAAGTGCGGGAATTGTTGATTTCTGAGGAACAGCTCTTGATACGTTTCCGATAGCTTCGCTCAGTTCTGATTTATTGCAGGTAAATTTCATTTGAAACCTCCGGTATATATAAGATGTCAGAATATGTCCCTGAATGGCGGACACAAAAAGAATTAATTATCCCTTCTGTATAAGATGAGATAAGATAAGAAAATATAAATCAAAAATAAGATAAGATAAGAATAATATATTTGTTGTTGTTGTTGGGGCTGTGGAAAAGTCAGGAAGTAATATTTTTCCCTGTATCAAGCCAGAAAATCATCCACATCAGGCTGTTGTTAAATTTTGGGGAAATGTGGAAGATTTTATTTTTCTTTATTTTTTTGTTGAATAAGTTGAAGTCTGTGGAGTTGAAGTTGATGAATTGTTTACAAATCTGTGGAATCGGTGATTTTCGATTTTTAACTTTCAATAATCGGTGGATTGTTGAAAGTTTAAAACTGTTGAACAGCAGATTCTACTGTAAGGGCTTGTCCTTATTTTTCAGCAATATATCTGATAAAGGTTGTCTGGCTGATATTCAACTTATTTTTCAACACCATGTTGAAAACATGGTGGAATAATATTTTCTTTCAACTTTTAAACTTAACAGTTCCAACATTTTCCACTCATGAAAAATGAAGATTCTGAAGGACAGTTCAGGTGATATTTTTTTCAGATTTTGCTTCTGTCCCTAATATTTTTGATAATATCCTCAACAAGAGTACGCAGTGTAGAATCCTTTTTCATAGCGTCAGTAACGTTTGTAACTGAATAAACGATTGTTGAGTGATCTCTGCCGCCGAATTCAGTACCAATAGAAGCAAGAGGCATCTGTGTTACTTCTCTTACAACATAGATAGCTACCTTTCTTGCAGTTGAAATCTGTGAAGAACGCTTTGTTGAACGGATATCCTCAGGAGAAACACCGTAAACGGTAGATACCTCTGAGATGATCTTCTCAACGGTGATAGGAAGCGGCTGTTCATCTGTAAGAACGTCACGGATAACGCTTTGAGCCATGGAAATTGTTATAGGGCTTCCTGCAAAATGGTTGAGAGCCTTGAGACGTACAACTGCACCTTCAAGCTGACGGATATTGGATTTAAGGCGGTTTGCCATAAATTCTGCTACCTCTCCGGGCATTTTAAGCTCTAAAAGCTCGGATTTTCTGTTGATGATAGCAAGTCTTGTTTCGTAGTCAGGAGCCGAAATATCAGCAATAAGACCGCCTTCAAATCTTGTTCTGAGACGTTCTTCGAGCGTGATGAGTTCCTTCGGAGGCTTATCTGATGTGATGACGATCTGTTTTCCTTCCTGATGAAGCTTGTAGAAGGTGTGGAAGAATTCTTCCTGCATACGTTCTTTTTCAGCGAAGAACTGAACGTCGTCTATCAGCAGTATATCGGCATTTCTGTACTTATCGTGGAAATCAGACATCATACTCTTGTTAATTGCATTGATGAGATCTCCGCCGAAGGTCTCGCTGGTAACGTAAACAATATTGAAGTCAGGGTGATTTTTTCTGACTTCATTTGCGATAGCGGTGATAAGGTGAGTTTTTCCCATTCCGGAAGGTCCGTAGATAAAAAGAGGATTATAGTCCGGAACAGCCTTTTCTCCGCAGTTTTTAGCTACTGATTTACTGCACGCAAGAGCAAATTCGTTTGATCTTCCTTCGATGAAGGTATCGAATGTGTAGTCATAATTTGCAAATTTATAGGATTTTTCAAGCTCAGCGTGTTTCTGGTCTATCTCAGCGTCAGTCGGAACCTTGATTGTCTTGTGTTCGTCTGATTCAACGTTTATAATGATATTCACATTAAATCCAAGAACGTTATAGAAAGCTTCTTTAAGGGTTTCGCCGTATTTTGCCATGATAATATCCTTCTGAAAGGTAGTCTGGATTTTGAAAACAGCGTCAGTGCCGTTAAAATTATCAGGCTTAAGCGGGTTTATCCATGTTGAGATTCCTATTTCCGGAATTTTCTGGGTTTCAAGGCAGTATTTCTTTACATTTTCAAAAACTTCCTCAAATGAATTCATATTTGACCTCCATGATTTTTATGTAAATTTAATGTTTTAAATCTCAGAAGATGATACTCTCCTATAATAAATATACTAATATTATAACATATCATTGTTGAAAAAGCAAGCGATTTTATATGTCAAAGGTTTAGAAAATAAAGATTAATTCCACACCTGAATTGACATATTGTTGAAAACTTTGTGGAATCAACAATGCAACCGTTAAAAAACTGACTTTATGGCTGTGTAAAACAGGAAAACTTATGTTGAAAATTATTTTCTATCATTCATTTTAACATAGTTTTCAAAACTTTCAACAGGCACCAGCGGTACCCCCGGCAGCGTGACGCTGCACCCAGTTCACGTTTCCGTGCGTAAACGCACTCACTCTGTACAAGGCGGCAGTCTGCTATCGCATACG
>JAFXCR010000042.1 GCA_017516465.1 Ruminococcus sp. | reverse complement strand
GGTAAGACAAATCCTCCTAAGACAGGTGATAACGGCATAAGACTTGCACTTACAATTACTGTACTTGCAACAACAGCAGCTTATATCACACGTTTCAGAAAAAAGGAAGATGAAGAATAATTGAAATTATCCCTCCTGCTTATGCGGGAGGGATTTTTCTGAATAAAATACAACGATTTTTTTAAAAAGGGTTGTAAATCTGATAAAAGTTTGTTATAATGTAAATATGAATATAATTACTCATTTATGATTCGGAGGTGCACCATGAGTTCTGACCCTTATGGGAGTTTAAAAATCAAATCCCTTGATCCGGCGGACGCTCATGCTCTCTGACTTTCGCCGGAAATTCTGGTGAAAGGAGCACTTATGCAGATTTTTCTGTATGAGTAATTTTGTGCTATGATCAGCTTTTTTTCAACGCAAAACGGTATGCTTGTCAGGCAGGATGAACCTACCGCAGGCTGCTGGATTTCCGTTGTCAATCCGACCTCTCAGGAAGTAGCTGAGCTTATTGATACCTATGGTCTTGACAGCGGATTTGTCAAGTCCTCGCTCGACGAAGAGGAATCTTCCCGTATTGAGCGTGAGGACGATCAGACTCTTATAATTATCGACACGCCTGTTTCAACGGTGGATGACGATAAAACCCGAAATTTCTATACTCAGCCAATGGGTATAATTATCACAAACGAATACGTTTTTACAATTTCGCTTCATGAGATACAGATCATCAAGGAAGCGTCTCACGGAAGAATCAGGAATTTGCAGACTAACTTCCGTACAAGATTTGTTCTTCAGCTCCTGCTGAGAATTGCCGCTTTGTTCCTTCTTTATCTGAAACAGATTGATAAGATTTCATCTGCCGCTGAAATGGAGCTTCACGGAGCTATGAAAAATGAGCTTCTCATGCAGCTTTTAGCACTTGAAAAATCTCTCGTTTACTTTTCAACGTCTCTGAAAGCTAATGAAGCAACTATCGAGAAAATCTTCCGTGGAAGAGTTATAAAACTCTATGATGAAGATCAGGATTTGATTGAGGATGTTCTCATTGAAATGAAGCAGGCAATCGAAATGTCAAGTATCTATACAGAGATTCTTTCCAGTATGATGGACGGATTTTCATCTATAATTTCAAATAATCTGAATATCGTCATGTGGCGACTGACTATCATTACGATTATCCTGCAGATCCCGAATATCATCTTTGCTTTTTACGGTATAAATACGGTGGATCTTCCGCTGCCGTATACATGGTTTGCAATCATGCTGGCGGTATGTCTTACTGGAATAACGGCCTTTGTCCTGATGAAATGGAAGAAAAAATAGAATCAGATATCCTCTGAAAAGACTGCTCTTTTCGGAGGTTTTTTTTAGTATATAATGATCGCATCTGGACATAATAGTCCCGATGGAAAGGGGATGAATTATGGAAGAATTAAAAATAATTCCCGATTTAAAGCAGAATATCAAAAAAATCAGAGAACTTTCCGGAAATTCCTCGGATATACTTGTGAACGAATTCTATGCCGGAGGAATTCACTGTGCACTCCTCTGCTGTGAAGGAATGCTTTCGGTTTCGATTATAACCGAGCTTGTACTTGAACCGATTACACATATTCCGCAGAAAAATGATATCCATGAGCTTTTCCGGCATATTCAGGACAGGCTGCTCCTCTCCACTGACAGACCGACAGCAGAGGACTATAATACTTTGTTCCGGCTTCTTCATTCGGGATTTGCCGTGCTTCTTGGAGATGGTATTGATAAGGCTCTTGCGTTTGGTGTGCAGGGATATTTCTCACGAGGTATTCAGGAGCCTTCCGGCGAAGGAAATATCATGGGTGCCCACGAGGGATTTATAGAAAACGTCAGAACGAATATGTCGCAGATACGACGGCGGCTTAAAACTCCTGATCTTGTTATGGAGCTTTTTGTTAGGGGCGAAAAGAGCAAAACAGATATGTGTCTGTGCTATATGAAGGACAGGGTTCCGGCGAAACTGATGGAAAAAATCCGAAGCTCGCTTGATGATATTGAGCTGGAATCAATTCTGTCAACAGGTTATATACAGCCGTTTGTTGAAAGTAACCGTTTTGAACTGTTCAGCTCTACGGGAACAACGGAGCGTCCGGATGTACTATGCTCCAGACTGATAGAGGGACGTGTTGCGATTCTCATAGACGGAGTACCGTTTGCAGTTGTAATCCCGAAGCTCTTCTGCGAGAGCTTCCAGACACTTGATGATTACTCCTTCAAGCCGTATTACTCAACGTTTATACGGTGGATAAAGTACGGAGCTTTTATCATATCAATACTTCTTCCGGCGGTTTATGCGGCGATAGTAATGTATCATCCTGAATTGCTTAACAGTACGTTGCTCATGCTTCTTGTGGAATCAGAGAAAAAAGCACCTCTTTCGATAGTTACCGAGGTGACAGGAGTTCTTCTTATGTATGAGATAATCCGTGAAGCCGGAATACGTCTGCCGAAGCCGGTCGGAGGAGCTGTAAGCATTGTAAGCGGACTGATAATAGGGGATGCCGCCGTGAATTCCGGACTTATAAGCACACCTCTGCTGACAATAACGGCTCTTGCAGTTATAAGCGGATATGTAGTTCCTGAGCTGAATGCTCCCATGACTGTTCTGAGATTTGCCTTCTTATTGGCTGCCGGAATTTTCGGACTATTCGGAATAAGTCTGCTTGCCTGTGCTGTACTGGTGAATATCTGTGCTACGGAGGATTACGGTTTTCCCTATACAGCACCGCTATCGCCGTTTTCAAAGAGGGGATTGAGCGATACGGCAGTTCGGACAGGAATGAAGAAAATGCAGAAAAGAGGTTTTACGGTGGAGGAATATCATGAATGAGATTACAAGGAGTCAGCTTGCAGCAATGCTGCTAATAACCGACGCCTTTGCACTTTTCTGCTTTACAGGGAGCATATCACTGATGACGGTGGCAGGACTTTCAGCAGGTATACTCCTGCAGATGGCACTGGCAGTTCCGCTTATAAAGCTTGGCGGAATAAAAGTGAGGGCGGCATATTTTTTTTATCTGATATATCTGATAATGTGGGGCGGACTTCTTCTGGAAATGCAGTGGAAAACCTCAAAGCATATTTACATTCCCTATGAAAATTCAGCCGGAATATGGGGGAAGCTTCTGATATCGGGACTGATAGCCGCTGTATGTCTGTATATCTCGTCAGCCGGAATAAAAGCAATGGGCAGAGCTTCTGTAATAGCGGCATTTATCGGAGCGATATGCCTTCTTATAGCGGCGGTAAGCGGTATATCGCATCTTGATCCGGAAAATTTCAGTCGTGCAGAAAGCGGACGAACGCTGACAGAAGAACTCATAACTGGCTTTGCCGTCAGCGGAGGAACGGGAAGTCTTGCTATTCTGCTGGGAATAACAAAAGGACGTTCTCTAAAGAATGTATCGCTGTATTTTATCGGAAAAGGGATATTGACAGCTGCTGTCACTCTGACAGCCGTCTCAGTCGCAGGAGGAATCATGGAAATAACTGATTTTCCGGTAGTTACAGCGGCACAGGTATCACAGCCTTTTTCGTCCCAGCGAATAGACTCGCTTTTCCTGATAGTTTTTGCAATATTCGCTGTATTTTCAATAGCTGTACAGACTGCCGCAAGTGCTTATGTTCTTGGTGAGCTTTTTCCTAAGTTTGTCAGATTCCGAAGCAGTGTTTCACTTCTGCTGATAATCGGAGCAGCTTTTCTTTTATGGAAGATCCCTCTGAACAGCGGGATTATCGGAATCGGAGCAATTATAGCTCTTTTTGTGATTCCGTTTATTGTACTGATATTCAAAAGCTTAGGTATGAGGAAAGGCAGGGTGCAATGATAAAAAAACTGCTTTTGATTATATGTGCCGGAATGATATCACTGACCGGATGTGAAGCTTCCGGACTTGTCCACGATAAGAACTACCTTCGTGCGGTATCTATAACTGAAGGGACAGAAGCTGAACTTACACTTGTGTTTTTCACGGAAAATGACGAAGAGGTCACCGTTAGCGGAAAGGATATTTCCACGGCAATTAAAAACGCTGAGATTCTTACCGGAAAGAAAATATTTACAGGCTATACAGAGCTTGCGATACTTGGAGACTGCAACTATGAGGATACTCTGGAGCTTCTGCTGAATGACTGGAAGGTATCGCCGTCATGTATCGTTACTCATAGCAATGATGGAGAAGGTGTTCTGTCTGAAAGAAGCGTAGAAACGATTATCGGAGCTGTAAAAAATGCTCAGAAACAGAAAAAGACTCCGGACTGCGATATAATAACGGTGCTCGGTGATCTGCTCGATGAAAAAAGCTCCGCCGAAATTGCAGAGCTGAACGAATCCGGAATTGTGGGGATATACAGAATTAAGAAACTTACCTGATTGCAATGTTTTACAGGAGTTTTACGTGCATTATTGAGGAAAACCCTTTTGAAAAAGGGTTTTCCTCAAACTCCTTTCCTAAAACTTTCAGTATTAAATTTCCGCCTGATAGGGCACGCAGAAAGAGATATTGAAATTTCTCATTTGTCTGGTGTGTGTGCCCTATCAGGCGGAAATTTTAGTATTAAAAGTCTTTGGAAGGGGGTTCGGGGGAGAACCTTTCCTCAGAAAGGTTTCCACCGATAAATATATATAAAGCCCCCTATAAAAGCATCGCAGTCGGGTGAATTTTTTAATTCTGATGTCTCACGATTCCGTATTCATCATCGAGGCGATAATACGGGCAGGAGTAATTAGTACCCTGAAGGAAGCGATACATTTCGTCCTCATCGAGATTAACCATGCACACGAAGCAGTCGTAGTCATCATCGTAGACAAAATTCGTGCAGGATTCGCAGTTTGTAGCTTTTTTCTTTTCCATAATAATACTCCTTCAAGTGCGGTAAGTTATAAATATTACTGACAGACCTGCACGCTTATTATTCATTATTCTTATTTGTTGTCGGAATTCTTATTTCTTTTTCCGCTGATATCTCTTGTAATGAAAGCGTCAAGAGAAACCATACCGATAAGGCCAAGAGCTCCAAGAATCACAATTATTATATTAGCCATTTCTATACCTCCGTTTTATTGTAATTATATTCAATAAACGGGGTCATAGATTTTATATCCGTCCTGATCGTGGATGTATCGTATTATAAACTTCAGGCTGATATTTTTATTTTCATGCCGAAGTTTTATAAGGATGAACAGTATGTATGCTGCCGCAATCAGAAGAATATTTTTTATGAAACAGAGCTGGAAGATATCAGAGAATCCGGAGCGTCTTGATTTGTTATTCTGAGATATCCTTGCATAATGTTCACGGAAAATCTCTGATGAAATAATAGCCGCAGGATACCGATGAATATCAGATTCTGCAAGAGTCAGGGACTCACTGAGTGGACTGAGAGGATTGCTTTTTCTGTTGTCTGCCTGTGAGTTGCGAAGCATCAGGGCAGGAAGAAGGGACAGAGCTATAAACAGTGAAATAAGCCTGTATGGTATATTGAATTTCTGATTCATAGCTTTCCCTCCTTTAATTATCAGATATCCTCCATAGAAAGTGTAGCAACAGCGTTAAGACTTTCATCGGCGGTAATTCCGGCAAGCAGATTATAGCTTCCCTGACAGGCGATCATAGCACCGTTGTCGCCGCAGAGTCTTTTTTCCGGCATATAGAATTCAAATCCATTTTTTTCGCAGGCTGCGGAGAGTGCCACACGGACTCCGGTATTAGCCGAAACTCCGCCGGCAAGGGCGATTTTTTTATATCCGAGAGACTGTGCCGCACGGATAGTATGGTCCGTGAGTATATCGGAGATAGTCTTTTGTAGACTTGCAGCAAGATCATTCTTGTTGACCTCGATTCCCTTCTGCTCAGCGTTGTGGAGCAGATTTATCACATTTGTTTTAAGTCCGGAAAAGCTGAAATCGAACTCGTTTCCGGCAACGATAGGGCGAGGAAGCTTAAATGCTGTCGGATCGCCGCTTGCTGATGCGTTGTCGATGTGAATACCGCCGGGATAGGGAAATCCCATAGCACGGGCACATTTGTCGAAGCATTCGCCGGCAGCATCGTCACGGGTACGTCCCACGACACGGAATTTTGTATATGAGAGCACCTCGATGATATGGCTGTGACCGCCGCTTGCAACGAGGCAGAGATAAGGCGGTTCAAGGTCGGGGAAAGTAAGATAATTCGTAGCGATATGACCGGCAATGTGATGAACGGGGATAAGCGGTTTTCCGGCAGACATAGCAAGAGCTTTTGCAAAGCTTACTCCCACAAGGAGTGCTCCGATAAGTCCGGGAGCGTATGTAACAGCTATGCCGTCAAGTTCGGCAACAGTGACGTTTGCGTCGTCAAGAGCCTTTTTCACAACTCCGAGGATATTCTCGCAGTGACGGCGGGAGGCGATTTCCGGCACAACACCGCCGTATTTTTTATGTTCTTCAATCTGGGTGGAGACTACGGATGAGCATATTTCACGGCAATCCTTAACAACGCTTGCGGCGGTTTCGTCGCAGGAGCTTTCAATTCCTAATATAAGCATATTCAGACCTCACAGGTAATAGATTTTTTCATAACTATGGCGTTTTCAACGGGGGATTCATAGAAGTTCTTCCGGATGGAAATGGCTTTGAATCCGCATTTTTCGTAGAGCGAAACAGCGGCGGAGTTAGATTCACGGACTTCAAGGAAGATATCCTCTGCATCATCCGGAAGCATAGCTTCAAACTCGCTGATAAGCCTGAGAGCAAGACCTCTCCGGCGGAAATCGGGGTGAACTGCAACACTTGTGATATCGCCCTCTCCGACAGCGGAATATCCGCAGATAAGAGCGGATATGCGATCGTTTTCGGTGATATACAGGACGATTCCGTTATCCTTTGCAGCTTCGCTTTCAAAGGAGTCGGCTGACCAGCCTTCTGCACCGACGCAAAGGCGGTCAAGATCTGAAAGTTCCACGAAAAGTTCACGGGGATCTCCGGCAGCAGCTTTTTTTACACAATATTCCATATTATCAGCCCTTTGCGTCGTACCAGCTGAATCCCGTATTGACATCCACAGCGAGAGGCACCTTCATATCGTAAACGTTCTGCATTTCCTCTCTGAGAATCTCGGCGGCACGCTGGGAATCAGCGGAGGAGGATTCAAGGATAAGTTCATCGTGAACCTGAAGGATCAGCTTTGCATCAATTTTTTCAGCCTTTAAACGGTGGTAAACATTTATCATTGCAATTTTTATAAGATCGGCTGCAGTTCCCTGAACGGGCGTATTCATAGCTATGCGTTTTCCGGCAGCCTGAAGCATCTTGTTGGACGAGGAAAGCTCCGGAATACGGCGTTTTCTGCCGAACATGGTAGTTACGCAGCCTGTTTTCACAGCTTCGTCAACGACGTTTTCGGTGAATTCCTTTACTTTCGGGAAACGGTCGAGATAATCAGCGATATATTTTTTCGCCTGAGCAACAGATGTGCCGATATCCTTTGAGAGCGAGAATGCTCCGATACCGTAGATTATTCCGAAGTTGACGGCTTTTGCGGCACTTCGCATTTCAGGAGCTACCATGAATACGGGCATATCAAATACCTGTGCCGCTGTTGAGGTATGGAAATCTTCTCCGGAGGTAAAGGCAGAGATCATATTTTCATCGCCGCAGAGGTGAGCCATGATACGAAGCTCAATCTGGCTGTAATCGGCGTCAACGAGGACTTTGTCCGGAGCGGCAGTGAAGAATTTCCTCATCTGCGAGCCAAGCTCCGTGCGGACAGGAATATTCTGCATATTCGGCTCAGTGGAGGAAATTCGGCCTGTTCGTGTTTCTGTCTGCTTGAAGCAGGTGTGGATTCTTCCGTCATCAGCAATCTTGTCGGTAAGACCGGTCACATAGGTGGAATTCAGCTTTGTATACTGACGGTATTTAAGAACGTTGTCTACAAGAGGAGAATGCTCACGAAGTTCCTCCAGAACATCGGCACTGGTGGAATATCCGCTTTTTGTTTTCTTTTTTGCCGGAAGTCCGATTTCCTCGAAAAGCACGATACCAAGCTGTTTCGGGGAGGATATATTGAATTCATGGCCGGCGTCATCGAAGATCATCTGCTGTGTTTCTTCAATTTTTTCCGAAAGCATAACACCGAAATCCTCAACACCCTGTCTGTCGATGCAGATGCCGGTATCCTCCATGGAAGCCAGAACCTCAGTGAGAGGAAGCTCGATATTTTCAAGGAGATCAGTCATGCCCTGTTCTTCAATAGCGGCACGGAGCTTGTTCACAAGACCTTCGAGAGAGACAAGATCAGCATTTTCGTTCTGATCGGCATAGTAATGAACGCCGTACTCAGCACAGAGCTTTTCGATTGCATAGTCAGAGGCGGATGTGTTGAGAAGATATCCTGAAACAGACGCATCATTGCGGAGATTATGCAGTTCGCCTCCCCGTGCCATAGCATAGCGGTAGTGCGGTTTGGCGTCGTCGGTGGATTTATTGCAGTCCGAGGAGAAGAAGTCGAGGACAAGTTCTTCGCTGTCGGTGGTATATATGTTTTCGCCGCTGCGGACGGAAAGCATATCATCACGGAATATATAGCTGCATTCCGTCAGCGAACCGATGATATCCTTTGTAAGGACGGAGCAGGTGAAGGAGAGTTCTTCCGGTGCTTCGTTTTCGGGAATGGCAGAAACGGATTCCGAAGCGGAGATACCGAGCTTGTCAAGAAGCTTGAACATTTCGAGGTCAGTAAGCAGACGGCTCAAAGCAGAATTATCCGGCGGAGCAGGGATATAGCAGTCAGGGGTGGAACAGACAGGAGCATTTCTAACGATAGTCGCAAGCCACTTGCTTTCCTCAGCAGAAGTTTTTCCGTTTTCAAGCTTTGCTTTCACGCCTTTTGTCAGGGATGAATCTGCATATTTTTCGTAAAGATTTTCAATAGTGCCATATTCTTTAATAAGAGAGGATGCTGTTTTTTCTCCGATACCAGCTACACCGGGGATATTATCGGAGCTGTCGCCCATGAGAGCCTTGAGGTCAATGAGCTGAATCGGAGAAAATCCGTAATCCTCTTTGAATTTTTCTGTATCGTAATGAATAGTCTCCTTGTTTGTTGCAAGAAGAACAGTTACGTTATCGTTGATAAGCTGGAGACTGTCACGGTCACCGGTGAGAACATAGCAGTGGTCGCCCGATTCAGTGCATGACTGAGCGAGTGTTCCGAGTATATCATCAGCCTCGAAGCCCTCACATTCAACGACTTTAACGCCCATATATGTGAGAAGCTCCTTGATAATGGGGAGTTGCTGTGCGAGTTCCGGCGGCATACCCTTTCTGTTAGCTTTGTAATAGGATACAGCCTTGTGCCGGAATGTAGGTGATCGCAGATCGAATGCAACTGCAACGGCATCCGGAGAGACATCAGCGAGATTTTTCAGGTATATATTCATGAATCCGAAAACAGCGTTGGTGAAAACGCCGTTTTTGTTGGAAAGCAGCTTTATTCCATAAAAAGCACGGTTTAGAATGCTGTTTCCGTCTATGGCAAGAAGTTTCATAATGCAGATTCCTTTCTATCAGAGATGAATTACATATATTATACCATATAATAATAGAAATAGCAAATTAATTTTAAGGCAAGTATGTGTAAAATAAATATGGGCAATGTAGGGTGCGATGCCCACATCGCACCGCTGACAAATTACATTCATGACGGGCAGATGCAGGCATCTGCACCTACATATGAAATAGACCAATAAAAATATATTTGCCTACGAAAAAGATTACACATACTTAAGGCAACATTGCATAAAGCCGTCAGATGGGCTTTATGCGGTATTGACTTAACAGCATAACGTATAAAGGTGTTAATCAATTGTTCATAGTGTTTTGTGACTTTGTATCAATATGTTTTTTGGGAAATAAAAAAATTGGGGGAATTTACAAAATCATCTGAAACTACTTGAAAAAATGCACAAATACTGTTATTATATGAAGGATTCTTTATTGTTTTTGAGGATGAAAAATGGAAAGATTTATAAAAAAATGTGTATCTGTTCTGCCGGAGTCTTTGCAGAATATCTATTACAAATATGAAGAAAAGTGGCTTTATCTCGTGTTCGGAGGATTGACCACAGTTATTTCGATACTGACGAAGCTGTTGTTTTTCGCAGTTGTTCCGGGTGAACCGTTCTGGGAAACAACGGCAGGAGTTGTTTTTTCGTGGATATGTGCTGTGACATTTGCATTCTTCACCAACAAGAAGTATGTATTCAAGAACGAAACGAATACACGTCAGGAATTCATGAAGGTGTTCTTCTCCTTTTACGGAGCAAGAATTGCAACTCTTGCAATGGAATGGGTGATATTCCTTGTGTGCTGTGATTGGCTTGGTATCAGCAGAACACTGATAACCTTCCTGAGTCAGGTGTTTATATTCATAGCGAATTATGTTCTCAGCAAGGTGTTTGTTTTCAGAAAGAAGCCGGAGGCTGAAACGGAGCAGAGCAATGATTGATACGGTGAATATCGGGGGAGTTTCCCTGAAAAAAACTGCGGTTCTTGCCCCGATGGCAGGTGTTGCAGATCGTGCATACAGGCTTATGTGCAGAGAATTTGGTGCGGCATATATGGTAAGCGAGATGGTCTCCGCCAAGGGGATATGTTACAGCGACCGCAAAACTGCAGAGCTTTGCACAATAACTGACGAGGAACGTCCGATGGCGATTCAGCTTTTCGGAAGCGAACCGGATTTCATGGCGAAGGCAGTGGAGATAGTACTGCAATATGAGCCGGATATTATAGATATAAACATGGGTTGTCCTGTGCCGAAGGTAGTTAATACCGGAGCAGGCTCAGCTCTTATGAAAGATATTGATCTTGCGGCGGCGATAACGGAGTCTACTGTAAAGGCAGCAGGAAAAACTCCGGTAACGGTAAAATTCCGGAGCGGCTGGAATCCCGATAACGTAAATGCGGTTGGGTTCGCAAAGGCTCTTGAAAATGCCGGAGCAGCAGCACTTACTGTACATGGGCGTACAAGAGATCAGTTTTACAGCGGAACATCAGATTTCGGAATAATAAAAGCTGTAAAGGAAGCAGTCGGAATTCCCGTTATAGGCAGCGGTGATGTTACGGATCTTGCTTCATGTCTTGCGATGTATGAGGAAACAGGCTGTGATCTTGTGATGATAGGCAGAGGAAGCTACGGCAATCCCTTTATTTTTAGCGAGATAGAAAGCTGGTTCGGTGAAAAGCCGTATACTCCTCCGACGGTTGAGGAAAAAATGGAGGTAATGCTCAGACATATAAGACTGATAATCAGTTTGAGTGAAAAAACAGAAGAACTGGCAATACATGAGGCACGGAAGCACGCTGCATGGTATATGAATGGTTGCTACGGATCAGCAAAATTCAGGGGACGTTGTTATCAGCTTTCGTCATATGAAGAAGCAGTGGGATTGGCTGAGGAATTCATAGAACTTCAGCGTTGGCATAATGCACAAAAAAGATGATTAAACTTCGTATACACGCACAAAAAGCTCGGAAGGTAAAATCCGACAGCCGGAAATTGCCTTAAATACGTCATTTAAAGGTGGAAATTCTCTTTTTTATGTTGTGTTGCAGCGTGTCGTCGGTTATAATTTGCAATTGCCAAATTCCGGATTGTGTGTTATAATATATGTTATAGCAGTGGAATTCCGGTGGCAGAAAATACATAGGTATAAATTTATGCACACCTCACTGCATCGGTTTTGCCGGTGTTCCGGATTTCGTATCTGGTGCGGGGTATAACAGGAGAAAAAATGATGAGAATAAGAAAAAAACATTCTGTTGCAGTTATTTTTGCAGCAGCATTATTGTCTTTGTCGGCTGTAAGCTGCGGCAGTGTCGAAGAAGTCGGACGTGTTGAATCGGAAGGAGCCGTTGTATCGCCCTCCGGTGAAGGCGGTCCGGAAGAAACTACTGTTCCGGCGACAGAGCCGACTACGGAACCTCTACCGGAAGATAAAACGGTTCATGTGTGTGCGGCAGGCGATAATCTGATACATTATTCGGTTTATAAAAATGCCGAGCAGTATGCGATTGCCGCGGGAGAGGGGGCAGCGTATGATTTCGCACCTCTCTACGAGAATGTCCGCTATATCATTGAGGACGCTGATGTTGCAATCCTCAATCAAGAGACAATTATATCCCAGAGCAACGAGATAAGAGGAGCAAACGGCGGAGCACTGCTGTTCAATTCTCCTCCGGAAGTTGCCGATGCCGTGATTGATCTTGGATTTGACGTGTTCACAATGGCAAATAATCATCTTCTTGATTTCGGACCGGCAGCTCTTGAAGAATCTATCAACTTCTGGAATCAGAAGGCTGAAACATATGATCTTACAGTGCTGGGAGCCTATCTTAACGAGGCTGATGCAGACAACATCCGTATCCGTGAGGTAAACGGCGTGAAGATTGCATTTCTTGCCTACGCAGAGCATATAAACGGCTTCAGTATTCCGTATGATTCTACGCTCAGAGTTGTTATGAATTACGAAACAGATGTCATTGAAAGACAGATAAAAGAGGCTTCTCAGATAGCTGACGCTGTTATAGTTTCTGCTCATTGGGGAGTAGAGGATACGCATTTTGTCAGCGAGGACAGAAAGATTCTTGCCCAAAACATGGTAAACTGGGGTGCGGATGTTATTCTCGGCTCTCATACACACACATCTCAGACGATGGAATGGCTTGAAAGACCGGATGGTACAAGAGGCTTCGTCTTTTATTCGATGGGAAATTTTGTCTGTGCACAAACGGATAATTTCAATCTTATAGGCGAAATTCCGGAGTTTGATCTTGTACTTGACAGCGATACAAATGAGCTTACTGTCGAGAATGTTTCGTGTGTCCCTACTATTGTCCATTACGATGACGGAAACTTCTCAAATATGAGGGTTTTCCCTTATAGTATGTATACTCCTGAGCTTGCAGCGAGTCATGGCGTTCCGTATGCAATACCTTACGGAACATACAATACGTTCAGCTGGGATATCGTAAACAGCATAATTGATGAGAATATTCCGCAGGAATTCCGTGCATTGGAAAGATGAATTAATTTATTCATTTTTTGTACAAAAATAACCCTTTTTTAAGTATTTTGCAAAAAATAGGCATTGTGCAAACCGTTCAAAAAAGTTTATAGCTGTTTATATAAAATACCAAAAACAATATAAAGCTATTTACATTTCAAAAAGGTTGTTATATAATAAAGTTAAGAATAAATATAGATTTGGGATGAAGTATCTCATCATGGCAGTGTGATGCGTCTTTCGCTTTAGCTGCTGATCAGAGAACGTGTTGTGACCGCTGCATGAGGTCGGCAAAACCTATGTCTGTATCTCTTATAATGTATAACAGCAGTGTCAGATTCAGTTCTGGACGCAGCCGCTTTTGCGGATCCGGCAGAGGGGAAATGCCGGAATTAAGACAAGATATAATCAAAGGGGCTTCCCGTTCCTTTGTTATATAACATTAATAGAAGAAGGAGGAAAAAATAATGAAGACAAAAAAGGTAGTCGTTGGAGCAGTTGCTTCTGCGATGCTTTCACTTTCCGTATGCTCAATCGCTCCAGCCGTAGCTGCTGGCGAAACAGTGCAGATATCCGTTGGTACAGCTGAGGCTAAGGCAGGCGAGCAGTTTACAGTGAATGTGTCATTAGCTGATATTCCAACTACCGGTATTCAGGCAACTGATTTCACAATTGCTTACGACAATTCACTTATCACTATTAATAGTGTTAAGGCAGGCGCTATTACCTCTACGGGTGCACAGGAGGCTGATGGAACAGGTGAAGTACAGCTGTTTGACAGCTCAATCATCAATGATGAAGGTTATGTGTATCTCGTGTGGTCAACATCTCTTGAAGATGCTTCTTATAGTCTCAACAAGGATGGAGTTTTCTGTTCAATTACCGGTACAGTATCAAAGTCAGCTCCCGCAGGAACAGTAGCAGATCTTGAGATCCTTCCTGGCAAGCGTGAGACACATCCTGAGTCAGGAATTATGATTGACAAAATCGCATGTGGCTATTTCGACGGTTCAAGCAAGGTCTTATATGAAGTTGCAACAAAGAACGGTAAGGTTACTGTTCCGGGCGGCAGTTCGTCAACAGGCAAAAGAGGCGATGCAAACTGTGACGGTAATGTTCTTCTGAACGATGCAATCCTTGTAATGCAGTCTATCGGTAACCCCGATGCTTACGGCGTTGACGGAAATGATGCGGCTCGTATTACATCACAGGGTATAAAGAATGCAGATGTTGCCGGTGGCGATAGCGACAAGGGCGGCGATCTTCTTACAAACACTGATGCACTTCGTATTCAGCAGTTCCTGCTTGGAATCGTATCTGAAATCTAATTTTCCATGATTATCTGATTTGTCCCCCCTTACAAAGGAATACGACCCATTTTTAAATTTATTAAAGGCTAAAAACCTAAGAAAGGAATTATTACAAATGAGAAAGTTTATTTCTGCAGTTACATCTTTGGCTATAACTGCAACAATGGCAACTGGTTTTGTGCCAGCTACCTCTATGGCAGCTGCTCAGGATGCATCCAAAGGGCTCTCTCTGGAAGCATTCGCAGAGGCTGATTCCAAGTACTCTGCAATGGGATCAAACATCAAGGTTTCTGCTTCTGATATCGCAGCTGGTGATGTTACAATTCCCTGTGCTCTTTACCTCGATGAAGTAAATCACTCACAGACAATCGCAGCTACATGGTCTGTAAACGGTGGTGCAGATGCTGCTAATATCACATTCACGGCTTATGACCCTAATAAGGACTATTGGGCAAGCTCAAAGTCCTACACAGTCGCAAACGGTACATCATTCTCTACAAAGAAGTATGTTGGTTTCGCTGGTGCATACGATGATTTCGAAGAAATCTACATGAACCACGGTACATACAACATCACTTGCGTTAAGGGAATGAAGTTTGCTAACATTGATAACTACTATATGTGCGTAGGCTGGACAAACGGCGGTAGTGACTATGAGTACACCGGCGACAAGTCTGACTCACATCCTGTTGCTGTATTCGACGTAACTCTTCCTAAGGGAACAGCTGCTGGTGACTACACTCTCGATTTCACAAGCTACAATACATCAGGTGACGACACAAAGGTTAACCCCGCTACAATGATTGAAACAACAGGCAGATACACAGAGGCTCTCGGAAACCTCGATCTTACAAGCCTCAAGATCACTGTTGAAGGCAGCGGTTCATCCGATACAAAGACAACAACAACTACTACTAAGAAGCCCGATGACGGCACAACAACAACAACTGTTAAGCCCAGCGGAGACATCGTATTTGACTTTGGTAACTACACAGCTAACCCTGGCGATACAGTAAAGGTAAGCGTGCTTATCTCACCTAACGGCAAACCTATTTCTGGTATCGATGCAGTTCTTAAGAACGACGCTCCTCTTGAGCTCACAAACATCGGTAAGTCATCTGCTGCATTCGATGGCAAGACAATCCAGAGCAATCTCGATGAAAAATCATGGAACATTATCACACTTTCAGGTGATAAGAACGATACACCTATGGTAGCAGAAGATGGATCACAGTTAATCGTTCTCGGTTACAAGGTGCCTGCTGACTGTCCTGACGGAAAGTACGAAATCGGCTTTGACGATAAGTGCATGGTATTCATGGACAACTCTGCTAACACATACAAGGTATCAAAGATCAACGGCTTCATCACAGTTGGTAACGGTGATCCTGGCGTTGGAACAACAACTACTACTAAGAAGCCTGATGACGGCACAACAACAACAACTGTTAAGCCCAGCGGCGATATCGTATTTGACTTTGGCAACTACGATGCAAAGCCTGGCGATACAGTTAAGGTAAGCGTACTTATCTCACCTAACGGCAAACCTATTTCTGGTATCGATGCAGTTCTTAAGCACGACGCTCCTCTTGAGCTCACAAACATCGGTAAGTCATCTGCTGCATTTGATGGCAAGACAATCCAGAGCAATCTCGAAGAAAAATCATGGAACATTATCACACTTTCAGGTGATAAGAATGATACACCTATGGTAGCAGAAGATGGATCACAGTTAATCGTTCTCGGCTACAAGGTGCCTGCTGACTGTCCTAACGGAAAGTACGAAATCGGCTTTGACGATAAGTGCATGGTATTCATGGACAACTCTGCTAACACATACAGCGTATCCAAGATCAACGGCTTTATCACAGTTAATGACGGTTCTTCTGACATTACAACAACAACAACTACTACTCAGAAGCCCGATGACGGCACAACAACAACTACAACAACTCCTCAGCCTCAGCCTGGTGACGGCGAGTACGCTCCTACATGGGGTGATACAAACTGTGACGGCAAAGTAAACGTTGCAGACGTAGTAATCCTCAACAAGTGGCTCCACGATAGCTCATCCATCCAGATCTCTGATCAGGGTAAGGTTAACGCAGACTGCTGCGATCCTCAGGATGCTAACGGCGGCAAGGTTAAGGTAAGCGGCGTTCAGCTTACAGCAGCTGACTCCGACGCTATCATTAAGTCTATTGTAAGCCTTGTAACACTTCCTGTTTCAAGCAAGTAAGCTTTTCGCAGTCAACCTAAGAATTTAATAGAGCGTAATGCTCGGAAAGGAAATGCACTGATGAAAAAACTGCTTTCTGCAGTTACATCATTTGTCATGGGCGTATCGCTCATGACAAGTGCATTTGCTTCGTCAGTTAGTGCTGCGGGCAGTTTAAAGACTGTTTCGCAGCCTAATGTTAGTATGGACGAAGTAATAGATGTAGCTGCAAACAGAAACGCAGCTGATGCGGATATTGTTTTCGACTTCGGCAATTATACAGCTAACCCTGGCGATACAGTTAAGGTTAGCGTACTTATCTCCCCTAATGGAAATAAGATTTCTGGTATCGATGCAGTTCTTAAGCATGACTCACCGCTTGAACTCACAAACATTGGTAAGTCATCATCTGCATTCGATGGCAAGACAATCCAGAGCAATCTTGAAGAAAAATCATGGAACATTATCACACTTTCAGGTGATAAGAATGATACACCTATGTTAGCAGAAGATGGATCACAGATGATCGTTCTCGGCTACAAGGTACCTG
>JAFXCR010000001.1 GCA_017516465.1 Ruminococcus sp. | reverse complement strand
GTCACGCCCCTCGTGGGCGTGTGAGTTGAAATTTTCTTACAAGTCGATATCCGTCAGATGATACAAGTGTCACGCCCCTCGTGGGCGTGTGAGTTGAAATTATGATTGAAATTGCTGAATCTAAGAGAGGAATGTCACGCCCCTCGTGGGCGTGTGAGTTGAAATTCTGTGAAGCACCGCCCTTTTGCCACTCGGAGAAAGTCACGCCCCTCGTGGGCGTGTGAGTTGAAATTGTTCTTTAAGAAGCTTTTCCTTTATCCGCTGTTTGTCACGCCCCTCGTGGGCGTGTGAGTTGAAATATAGCCCCCCATTTTTTTTCATGGGAGCGAAAGCGTCACGCCCCTCGTGGGCGTGTGAGTTGAAATAAGTTTGTGTTCTACAACTACATTCTGAAATACTTTGTGCTTATCGACCTGAAGCTCGATGACCTGACTACATCAGGATTGAGGTCAGATGCAGATGTATGTGAATTATTACACTCGTGAGCTTATGAACGAGGGCGATAATCCTACGATAGAAACCGTTCTCTGTGCAGTCAAGAGCAATGTGGTCGTAAAGTACACGCTTTCGGAAAACGATACTCAGATATTCGCTTCAAAATATATGACGTATATTCCGAGTGAAGAAAAATTCAAAAGAGAGCTTCGCCTTGATGATTATAAAAGAAAAACTATTTTACAGAATAAAATTAGTCCTTCTGCATCATAATAGAAGGACTATTACTCAACATATATGGTATATTGCCTTGAATATGTATCAGATTGCAAGAGCTACATCGTAGTGAATGGTGATTTTATGCCCATGGCTGCGCATACTGTTTCGAGTAAATTCCCATTGTTGTTCTGGAATCATCATGTTGACCATCTGTCCGCCGATAGAACCTGCCTCTCTTGAGGTAAGATCTCCGTTATAACCAGGCTTAAGATTTACGCCCATCTCGCTTGCTGATTCCATCTTGAATCTTTCAAGAGCTTCCTTGCCCTTCTGTGTCATTTCACCCTTCATAGTAAAAATCTCCTTTTGATTTTATTTTTATGAACCGTTTAGACGGTTCTGTTGATGCCGTGATAGTATTATAACACTATGACTTTGATTTATTTAAGGAAAATTTTATAATTTAAGGCAAAACCGCACAAAGCACGCCTGACGGCTTTGCACGAAATCTGGTTGCATATTTTCCGTCATCTCGCACAGAAATTCCTTGACATATGTCAGTATGCCTGCGGAATTTCTATACAATCTGACGAAAAATCTGACTGTGCATCTTTCGCACAAGCTTCGTGCGGTATTACCTTAATTCTTTACCGAGGAAAAATTTATATTTTGTTGACAAATATTGAAAAACATTATATAATTAATGTGTGAATAACGTATCTGAATATTCCGGAGACCTCTGCATTTTCATTGAGAGGGGGAATTTTGCAGAATACACATATCTCCGGTGAAATTCAGGAAATCAAGTCAAATTACAGAAAGGAAGAAAAATCATGAAATTTTACAAGAAAATAGCCACCCTTGCGGCTGCCTCGGCAATGATGCTCACGCTGGCTCCTGCTGCTGTGAAATCTCAGCCGAAAACTATTCAGGCGGACGCTTCGGCTGCTCCCGATGAATACCACGACGACTGGCTCCATGTAAACGAAAATGCGGAAATCGTCGATATGTACGGAAATCCCGTATGGCTGACAGGATGTAACTGGTTCGGCTACAACGTTACTACTCAGTGCTTCGACGGCGTATGGAGTCTTAATATGCACGACGCACTCAATCAGATCGCTGACCACGGATTCAATCTCCTGCGTGTGCCGATGTCAACTCAGATTCTTCTCCAGTGGAAAAACCGTGATCCCGATCCTTACATGGTAAAGATCAACGAGTGGACTAACCCTGAGCTTACCGTTGAGGGTATCGAAGGCGGAACTCCCAAGTACAGTTTCGATATCTGGAATATGGCTGTTGACTGGTGCAGAGAAAATGGTATCAAGATCATGATGGATATCCACTGTGCAACAACTGCTTCAAACGGACATCAGATTCCTCTCTGGTACGACAGCAATTACAGCACAGAAGACTGGCTCGAAGCTCTTGCATGGTTCGCTGAATACTACAAGGACGACGATACTGTTATCGCAATCGACCTCAAAAACGAGCCGCACGGCAAGAACGATGGTCAGGGTATGGCTATCTGGGACGACTCCACAGCCGAAAACAACTGGAAATATGCCGCTGAAAGAGGTGCGGCTGCCTGTCTTGAACAGAATCCCAACCTTCTTATTATGGTTGAGGGTATCGAGGTTTACCCGAAATTTGAAAACGGCAGGGACTGGAATTCTCCCGCTGTTGACTACTCCGACTACGACAATCCGGACGCTCAGCCTTTCCACGGTGCATGGTGGGGCGGTAATTTCCGCGGTGCAAGAGATTATCCCGTTGACCTCGGCGAGCATCAGGATCAGCTTGTTTACTCCCCTCACGATTACGGTCCTCTCGTATGGGAACAGGAATGGTTCAAGAAGGACTTCACCCGTGAAACGCTCCTTGAAGATTACTGGTACGATTCATGGGCATTCCTCATTGAGGAAAAGATCTCTCCGCTTCTCATGGGCGAATGGGGCGGATTCCTTGACGCTGAGCACGATCCTACCGGCGACAACAGAAAATGGATGGGACTCCTCCGTGACTATATGATCGAAAAGCGTATTCACCATACTTTCTGGTGCTTCAATGAAAACTCCGGCGATACCGGCGGACTTATTGCCGGCGGCACAAACTGGACTGAATGGGATGAAGAAAAATATGAGTTCGTTGAGCCCTCTCTCTGGCAGACAGAGGACGGAAAGTTCATCAGCCTTGACCACAAGATTCCTCTCGGACAAAGCGGCAACGGAATCTCACTTTCCGATTACTACAACACAGCTTCTTCTGAACCCGGAACTACCACAACTACTACAACTACCAAGCCTGAGCCGACTACTGAGCCTACAACAATGCCTGAAGCAGACTACGGCGACGCTAACTGCGACGGCTCAGTAAATCTTTCTGACGCTATCCTCGTAATGCAGGCTATCGGAAATCCCGATGCTTATGGCATAAACGGAACAGACAAGAGCCGCATTACAAAGCAGGGCGAAATCAACGGAGATGTAAACACTCCCGGCTCTGGTCTTACAAACGCAGATTCACTTTCAATCCAGAAATTTCTCTTAAAGCTTATTGATAAGCTACCCGAATAATGCAGCTCTCAGCTGTATGCACAAAAATTTCCATGTAAAATTGTGCATACGGCTGATTTTTTATTTCATAATTATCATTCCCGAAAAATTCAGGCACTTTATTATAAAGGAGTTGATTTTATGAAAAAAATCATAACAATATTATTATGTACATTTTTATTTGCCGGATGCAGAAACGCCGGCACTTCTGAATTTTCCGGCAGAGAAAAGCTTAATTTCCGCATCGGCGATATGACCGCTGACGCTGATCTCAATGAATGCTCCGTCACCGGCTGGTGCAGAATCACCGACGAAAACTGGACATCCCGAACCACATACAGGGGAAAAATCAGCGATAACGACAATTTGTATAAATTTATCACGGAGCTTGATGTTTCCGGCTTTGAACAGGCATATCACGGTCTGCGTGAAGAATATTCCGTAACCATTAAAAGCAAAGAAGTCGGATTTATACGCATAGTCTCCGGCATGGCGACAGTCTATGGCTATGACGATCTTGAAAATGCAACCATAAGTGAAGAACCGGCTATATCAATCAAGACAGGAAAAAGCATCTCGGACTGCACCACATCGACTTACCTTGTATCGTATAAATTCCGGCAGCAGTTCGATGAAATTATAACCGAAGCTATCGTAAACGAAAAAAATATTACCGATGTCCTGAATCTTACAGATTAATCTGCTTGTTTTTCGGGCAACACATGAGTTCTCCCATGCAAATACATAATTACAAAAATGATGTGTATGTTTTTCGCCGAAAAAGCTTTACAGAACGCTGAATTAATGGTATAATGATATAATAGCATAAAATAAGAAGAAAGAATAATCCATGGAGGTATCATGATTACAGTCAGCAATGTCAGTGTTCAGTTCGGCGGAACTACACTTTTCAAAAACGTAAACCTTAAATTCACAAACGGCAACTGCTACGGCGTTATAGGCGCAAACGGTGCAGGAAAATCCACTTTTCTGCGTGTTCTCTGCGGTGAGCTTGAACCGGCTTCCGGCGAAGTCGTAATGCCTAAGGAGGAACGTCTCAGCGTTCTCAGACAAGACCACTTCGCTTATGAGGAATATACCGTTCTCGATACGGTTATTATGGGAAATGCCCGTCTTTACGAAATCATGCAGGAAAAGGACGCTCTCTACGCTAAGGAGGATTTCACCGAAGAAGACGGCGTAAAGGCTTCTGAGCTTGAAGGTGAATTTGCAGAGCTTAACGGCTGGGAGGCTGAATCTGACGCTTCAAAGCTCATTCAGGGACTCGGTCTGCCGGAGGATATCCTCTATTCGCAGATGTCAACTCTCTCCGGTAACGAAAAGGTAAAAGTTCTTCTTGCACAGGCTCTTTTCGGAAATCCCGACATCATCCTCCTCGACGAGCCTACAAACCACCTCGATATCGACGCTGTAAAGTGGCTTGAAGGCTTCCTTGCCGAATACTTCGGTACTGTTATCGTGGTATCCCATGACCGTCACTTCCTCAACAACGTCTGCACCCATATCGTGGATATCGACTACAACAAAATCAAGATGTATGTCGGAAACTACGAATTCTGGTACGAATCAAGCCAGCTTATCCAGCGCATGATAAAGCAGCAGAACAAAAAAAACGAGGAGAAAATCAAGGAACTCAAGGAGTTTATCGCACGCTTCTCCGCAAATAAATCAAAGTCAAATCAGGCCACATCAAGACGTAAGCTCATCGAAAAGCTTACCGTTGAGGAGCTTCCGGCTTCAAGCAGAAGATATCCCTTCATCGGCTTCGATATCGACAGGGAGCTTGGCAAGGATATCCTTCAGGTGGACGGTATTTCCAAGACAGTTGACGGTGTAAAGCTTCTCGACAACGTGAGCTTCACCCTCGGCAGAAATGACAAGGTTGCATTCATCGGTGAAAGCGAACAGGCTATCACAATGCTGTTCAAAATTCTTATGGAAGAAGAACAGCCTGATTCCGGTTCGTTCAAGTGGGGCGTTTCAGTTTCAACATCGTATATGCCCGTTGACAACTCCGATTACTTCAACGGCTGTGAGCTTTCTATCCTCGACTGGATCCGCCAGTACTCCGTTAAAGACGAAACTGAAACATATCTCAGAGGCTTCCTCGGAAGAATGCTTTTCTCCGGCGATGACGTATACAAGCCTGTAAATGTCCTCTCCGGCGGCGAAAAGGTACGCTGTATGTTCTCACGCATGATGCTTTTCGGCTCGAACGCTCTCGTTCTCGACAGACCTACAAACCATCTTGACCTCGAAAGCATAACCGCCGTGAACAACAGCCTTATCAACTTCAAGGGTGTTGTGCTTCTTGCTTCGCACGACCACGAAATTCTTCAGACAACAGCAAACAGAATTATTGAAATTACTCCCGACGGCTGCATTGACCGTCAGGGTACTTATGAGGAATTTCTTGAATTCAAAAAGAATATGAATCAGTAAGAAAGAGAGTTCATTATGAAAAAAGATATTATCAGAAAATTTGCCGCTGTTGCCGCTTGCTTCACTGTATGTGCCGGAACTTCATGCGGAAAGGTTGAGCGTCCCGATGATAAGGAGAATGTCACAGTTTCCGGAAACGACTCAGCTACAGCTGACGCTTCTGCAACAACTGCCGACGGTTCTTCTGAAAATCAGTCGGAGTTACTTACTATTCCCGTTACAACTGACGAAAATACATCGCAGGCAGCAACTTCTGCCGGCACGGAGGAACTTCCGGTTTCAGGACAGCCCTCAGAGGAAGCTTCATCACAGACAACTGCCGGAACAACCACGGCTTCTCAGGTTTCGGATATCTCCCTGACCTTCTACGATGTAACTCTAACGGTCGGCGGATCGAAAATGCCTATCGTTACAATGTCTCCAGAAACAGCCGAAAATAAAAAGGAAATCTGGACAAGCTCCGATGAAAAGATTGCGACTGTTGACTCGCTCGGAAATATCAAGGCTGTGGGCGAGGGAAAATGCACTATTACTGTAAAATCTGCTGATAATCCTGCCGTAAGTGCAAGCGTTGCGGTTACTGTAAAGGCGGCTCCGGAAGAAGCTGTCGCTGACGGAGTTACCTACATACAAGGAATCCTCATCGCAAACAAGACCTATGCTCTGCCGGCAAGCTATAATCCCGGCGGACTTACAAATGAGTGCTATTCTGCCTTCATGAATCTCGTTTCAGGTGCCGCTGCTGATAATATCAACATCTACTGCTCATCCGGATTCCGTTCCTACGAAACCCAGAGACAGATATACAATGAATACGTTGCAAAGGATGGTCAGGCTAAGGCTGACACATATTCTGCCCGTGCCGGTCACTCGGAGCATCAGACAGGCCTTGCCATTGACTGCAACATCATCGACGACAGCTTCACCGGAACTCCCGAGGCTATCTGGCTGGAAAACAACTGCCACAAGTACGGCTTTATCGTCCGCTATCCTAAAGGCAAGGACCACATCACCGGCTACAAATATGAACCGTGGCATATACGCTATATCGGTGTTGAAAAGGCAACTGCCGTATACAACAGCGGTCTGTGCCTTGAGGAATATCTCGGCATAACCTCGCAGTACACTTATTAAGTCAACTCCGCACATTTCCGGCTCTGGACGTGTGCGGTATTTTATAGGAGAATTATGAAAAATAAGGTCAGCTGCTCGCTTTTTATCGCTCTGACAGGATTTCTGACGATTCTCATCTGCTCGAAATCCTCACCGCTTTATCCCCTTAACGACTGGGTTGACGCTAACTGCTACATGACCGTCGGACGTGCCATGACAGAGGGAATCCTCCCCTATCGTGACCTCTTTGAACATAAGGGACCTCTGCTGTATCTGCTCCATGCCTCCGCCGCAATGCTCTCGGATTCCTCGTTTGCCGGCATTTTCCTTTTTGAGGCTGCCGCCTGTATATGGTTCCTGTCGCTTTCCGACAGGCTTCTCCGGCGGTTTACAGGGAATTCCTCTCTGTGGGCGATTCCCTTTCTCGCGATGACTGTCTACGGCTCGTATACATTCTGTCACGGAGACAGTGCAGAGGAATTCTGCCTTCCGCTGATACTCTGTGCTTTTATCACCGGACTTGAAGCCGCAGAAAATGAAGCTCCGCTGTCCGGAAAAAGCTCCTTTATTATGGGAATTATCGCAGGAATAATCTTCTGGACGAAGTTCAATCTGCTTGGATTCTTCATCGGTATGTTCCTTGTACTTGCCGTGATATCCCTGAAAAGCGGTATTTCTGCCCTTGTCCGGATGTGCAGTTACATTGTCCTCGGTGTGGGGACAGTTTCTCTGCCAGTGATAGTATATTTTGCCGCTAATGACGCTCTTTTCAGCCTTTGTGAAGTTTATTTCTACAACAATATCTTCCTCTACGGCGGCGAAGGAACTTCCCTGCTGACCAATCTTGCAAACGGAGCCGTCTTTACTGCAAAATTCCTGCCGATAGGTACTCTCCTTATCATCTCCGGTATCATCTCTGCTATTGTCCGCCGGAAAAGGAGATATCTGCAATATGGCGGTATATCCCTGATTACAGCCTTTCTCGGAGCATTCGCAGGACATCTGAGCTATCTTTATTATCCGCTTATCCTTGCACCGTTTGCCGTGATTTTCGGGGCGGCAGTAATTCCCTATGCCGGAAATCTCATGCGAAAAGCCGGAAGATTTGTAGCTCCGGCGTCACTTGTACTCTGCATGACAGGAGCCTTTCTCCTCAGCCCGAACACATATCTCATGAAGTACAGCAAAAAGGAGCTTCCGCAGTATCGTTTTGCTGAAATCATAAACAAAACCGATTCCCCCACACTGCTCAACTACGGATTCCTTGACGGAGGCTTCTACCTTGCCGCCGGAATTATTCCAGACCAGAAGTATTTCTGCCGGAATAACCTTGACTATCCGGCTATGCGGGAGGCTCAGCGTAGGTGTGCAGAAGCCGGAATTCCCGACTTCATCGTGACGAGAAGTGCGTCAGGCGAGTATCCGGATTTTGAGCATTATACCTGCATTGCACACGAGGAATTCCCTTACTACGACAAGAATCTGCATTATTTTCTTTTAATGAGGAAATAAGCTTTTAGCCATTTGTAGGGGCGGATGCCTTCATCCGCCCGTCAAAAATTGTGATATGTTATGCGGTGCGATGTGGGCATCGCACCCTACTAATAGCTAACGGCTAACGGCTCAATTAAGAAGGAGGTAAACATGGAAAACTCAGGAGAATTTCTTACCAGAGAAATGTACAGCATAGGACGTGTTGTCGTGGATAAAAGCTTCCACACGCAGAGTGCTGACGAGGTGTTTTTCCGGTATTTCGGCAACGATGTCATCTACTCAATCCGCCGTACCATACAAGACGAGGATTTCCCGAGAATCCTTGAATGTATAAATGAGGTTCCGGAGGGAGAAATCCGCCGGACGGTAATCCGCATGACCGGTATCAACGGAATCACACGGTATATCCTTGCCGCAGTGAAGAAGCTTCCGCAATCCTCCGGCAATGAACCGCTTTTCAGCATATCCTTCAGCGATGTCTTTTCACTGGAGCAGCTTGCGTACCTCCGACAGCGGAAAATCTCGGAATACCGCTACATCCTCAGCCTTGTAAGCGATCTCGCCTTTGAATACAGCTTTGAAACCGAAGAACTTAAAATCTATATGTCCGACTGCTGCCGTGAAATCGTACTTGTAAGAGAAAACCTCGAAAAATGGCGGCTGGATTCCATCAATGCAGGATATATCCAGTCACGCTATACCAACGCCTTCAACAGCCTGTGCCGTGATATCAGAAACGGTGTGTACCGCTTTGACCACGAAATTGAAACCTCTGTCCTGACCGGCGGAGAAAAACGTGAACTCTGCCTTTTCCGTGGAATTACACGATGCGATTCTCCCGAAATAAAAAAGGTCAGCGGAATTATCTCCGTTGTAAGCTCCGGTCAGAAAAGCAAGGATATCAACCTCGCTATCGAATCAAACAGGGACTCCATATCCGGACTTCTCAACAAGAATTCCGTGACCTCCTTTGCAGTGAAGCTTCTTGCGGAAAAGCCCTCCGGCACCGTTGCTCTTGTGATTCTTGATATCGACAACTTCACCGGAATCAACAGCAGCTACGGTCATCTTTTCGGGGACGAGGTAATCTACCGTGTTGCTGATATCATAAAGAACGAAATAGGCTCACGAGGTCTTGCAGGAAGAATCAGCGGAAGCAGCTTCCTCATCGTGCTGGAGGATATCAGGGACGAGGAGGATCTCCGTGGTATTCTCAGGGCAATCCGCACGAACACTGAATTCGCCTTCGCTGACAAAGCCGAGGATTTCCGGCTGACCTGCTCAATGGGAATTTCCTCCTATCCGAAGGACAGCTCCGACTACGACGAGCTTTTCATGCAGGCGGACAAAGCCCTGTATATAGCACAGCAGAAGGGACAAAACAGATACGTTATCTACGATATCGAAAAGCATGGTCCCGTTGAAAAGGACGCCGAAAACAAAATTGTATATCTCAGCAACAATAATTCCTCGTCCGAAACGCTCAGCTTTATGGGAAGGCTTGCGGAAAGTCTCGTGCTGGGAAGAATCCCCGATATTTCCGTCCTTCTGGAGCAGATACGCTCGCAGTTCGGGATTGACGATATCTGCGTTTTTGCCGGAAAGGATATGAATCTGATTCTCAGCTGCGGAAACGCACAGTCAAGGAATGCCGCATACCTCCTTGAAAATGCCTATACAGAACGTTTTACCGGCGACGGTATCTTTGTTATTGACAACGTGAACGAGCTTGAAGACCGTGACGACAACGCCTTCGCTCAGCTGACCGAACAGAAAATCGGCGGTGCTGTCCAGTATCTCATGACGGAAAACAACGTTATCAAGGGAATGATTTCCTTCTGCTATATCAGCCGTTTCAAGAAATGGTCTGTTTCGGATATCAGCTATCTTTCAATTATCGGACGGACTGTCACTGCTCTGCTCAAAAAGAACGCCTACATCTAAGGCAGGCACCAGCGGGCAGCGTGACGCTGCCCACTGGCATTTATAATTGACTGCCGAGGTAATAATCTAAGCGAGCGAGCTATTACCGACCATGCCGTACAGAGTGAGTGCGAAGCACGGAAACGTGTATCGGGTGCAGCGTGACGCTGCGGCACCGCTGGTTCATTATAAAATGTCCGGCATAAAATTTGTTCCATTGTGTGCCGTAGGGGCTACCCCATGTGTTCGCTCATGATGTTTCATCGGGAATTATATGGGACGTCGAGGACGCCCAGCGGAAGTGCCCTTGGGGTGCGCCGTCCCCTACAATTGGTTGTTTGAATTTTGTTTGTAGGGGCGGATGCCTTCATCCGCCCGTCATTGCACGAAAACGTGAACAGGGGGCAGCGTCACGCTGCGGCACCGCTGGTTCATTATAAAATGTCCGGCATAAAATTTGTTCCATAGTGTGCCGTAGGGGCTACCCCATGTGTTCGCTCATGATGTTTCATCGGGAATTATATGGGACGTCGAGGACGCCGTCCCCTAC
>JAFXCR010000041.1 GCA_017516465.1 Ruminococcus sp. | reverse complement strand
CAGTACGCTGATTTCCCGATTGTTGACACCCCTGCAAAGCTCCCTGTAAAGCCGGATGTCATCATCGACTTTTCAAATCCTGCGTCTCTTGACGTTCTTCTTGACTACTGCCTTTCCGCAGGTGTTCCGCTTGTAGTCGCTTCGACAGGCTACAACGATGAGCAGATTGCAAAAATCAAGACAGCCGCACAGCAGATTCCCGTATTCTTCACATTCAATATGTCACTCGGAATCAATCTGCTTGTTCAGCTTGCAAAGAAGGCTGCCGCTGTTCTTGGCGGTCAGTTTGATATCGAAATCGTTGAGAAGCACCACAACCAGAAGATTGATGCTCCCAGCGGTACTGCTATCATGCTTGCAAACGCAATAAACGAGACTCTCGACAACTCAAAGACTTACGTTTACGACCGTCACTCACGCCGTCAGAAGCGTGAAAAGTCTGAAATCGGTATGCACGCAATCAGAGGCGGTACCATCGTGGGCGAGCATGATGTTATCTTTGCAGGTCACGACGAGGTAATTACACTTTCACATTCTGCTGCTTCAAAGACCGTTTTTGCTGAGGGATCCATAAATGCCGCTGTTTTCCTTAAGGATCAGGAAGCAGGACTTTACGATATGTCCGCAGTTTTAGGCTAAGGAGGAATCTCAGTGGTATCTCCGGAAGAACTTGAAAGAGTCCGTGATTTCTTCAAAAATGATCGCTTCGCTACCGAAGCAGGTGCCGTTATAGAGGATATTGGCGACCATTACGCAAAGGTGAGCCTCTCTCTTAACGAGCATCACAAAAATGCTGCCGGCGGAATCATGGGCGGAGTCTATTTCACTCTTGCCGATTTTGCTTTTGCCGTTGCCGCTAACTGGCAAAAGGTAGGTACTGTTTCAATAAATACCGATATTTCGTTTATCGGCGTTCCGAGAACAGAAAAAATCTTCGCTGAAACAGAGCTTATCAAAAACGGCAGGACTACTTGCTGCTACAATGTCAGCGTCTATGACGAGGAAGGAAATCCCATTGCCGCAGTCAAATTTCTTGGATTCAATAAGGTATAAAAGTATCTGAAGGGGCGAACACATGGTTTGCCCCTTCGATTATTTTTCGACAATATTTGTAGGGTGCGATGCCCACATCGCACCGCAAAAAGAACCATAATTTTTAACGGACGGATGTAGGCATCCGCCTGTGTTTCTTTGTTGTAAGTGAAGGCTTTCCCTGACAACAAACAACACGGGCGAACACAGTTCGCCCCTACATATTATATCATCAAATACAATACGGACAACAAAAATACGCCCCTCATAACGAAGGGCGTATTTTTTATGTATTGTATTATTCTTCTGTTTCAGGCTCAATAACAGGAGCGTCGGGAGCGTTCTTACGCACGCTTTCGATACCGTTCTTGCAGCTATCCTTCTTTACATAACCCTCACTTGCAGCAATAATTTCGCCGTTTCTTGCCTTAAGACGGAATCTGAACTCGCCTGCCTTATCCTTGTAGATCTCAAACTTAGGGTGCTTCTGTTCCTCGAAGCCCTCAACTGTCTGATCTTCGAGATTAGCAATGGGAGCATTCTTAGCAACGCTTGCAGTTCCATTCTTGCAGCTTTCAAGGCTTGAATAAACCTCTCCGCCTGTTGCAATAATTTCTCCGTTACCTGCCTTGAGACTGAATGTATAGCCTGTCTTAGTCTGTTTGATTACAAATTTACCCATTTTTTAATCATCCTTTCCAAATGAATTGTTATATTCACATTATACCATTTTATTCCTTAATTGTCAATGGTTTATGTGATATTTGCAATCAGCTTTTTAAGCCGTTAGCCATTAGCTAAAGGTAATAGCTCAATTCCGAATTATTTTAAGCACCGCTGGTGCCAGATCTTCTGGAATTCTTTTTATTTTTCTTGATTTCGTACATTTTATCATCAGCCTGCTTGATAAAGCTGTAAAGCGTATCGCCTTCCCCAGGAAGAGCAAGAACACTTCCGACGCTTGCTGAAAGGGTATATGGTTTCTTGATTATAGTGTTTATAGCTTCGAGCTTTGCAGTAATCTTTCTTGCAAGAGCGTCGGGACTTCCCTCACCTGCATTTGTATCGAAGATAACAAACTCATCACCACCGAAGCGTGCACAAATCGCCGATTTTTCGCAGCATTCGCTGATTATTCCGGCAAGACGCTGAATTGCGAAGTCGCCCTCATTATGACCGTAATTATCATTGATGAACTTAAGACCATCCATGTCGATGAAACTAAGCATAATCTGACTCTTTTTCTTGAGGCAATCCTTGTACATATCGTCAGCACGGGTAATAAAGCCGTTTCTGTTGTAGATATTGCACAACGGATCAATAACATAAATCTTATTCAGCTCATCCATAGCGTTGTTCAGGTGGAAAAGCTTGCGGATATTCTCAATAGAATTGCTGATAGCCATGGTCAGGGTATGGCAGAGCAGACTGCTGACAGGGAAATCACCGTTTGTGATTATGTAGTAGCCCTGACATCTCTCACGGAAGTGCAGAGGCATGAAATAGCTGATATTTCCGCCGGTAGTGAATTCCTCCGGATACATATTACAGCTTGAGAAATATCCCTTTGAGCGTCTTTCGCCCTTATCCCAGATAAGCGGAGCCGTTATGTAGCGTGAGTAGGACGAGCCATCCTCTGAAGAAGGATCCGGTATGCTGTAAACCTCCTGCCAGTCCTCGGAGAGACAGAGACAGAATTTTTCGCAGCCGAGTTCCTCAATGAAATCGCCGATAACTCCGACGTGTTCTTCGGGAGTTTCAGTTTCAGCGAGCCTTGCTGTAAGTCGGTTAAGCATGGAAATATTGGCATTTGAGCTTTCCGTGCTGTTGTATACTTTTTTCTTGAATTCCCTGTAATCGTCGGGAGACTCCGTTTCACAGCCGCAGCTTTCAGAGAATACGGGATAAGCCTCAAGCACGGTGCTTTTCTTCGGCTTTCCACCGTTGAGAACATCATATATAATACTGCAAGCCTTGTAGCCCGATGTGAAAAGAGGTCTTTTAACCGAAGTCAGTGCCGGACAAAAGTTTCTTGCATTGAAGGTATAGTCGAAGCCGGTAACGATAACATCCTCGGGGATTCTGTATCCGAGCTTCTGGAGAGCCGAAGCCGCCGTAAGAGCCATTGCGTCGTTGGCACAGATAAATGCGTCAGGGAGCGACATTCCCGACTCTGCAAATTCCTCGACAGCCTGTTTTCCGTCGTGGCTTCTGAACTCGCCGAAGTATATTCTTTTCTGATCGACCTCAAGATCGCACTTGCTCATAACCTTAAGGAACGCGTCATATCTGTCTCTTGCTTCCGGATTTGAAAGAGGACCGGAAATAAAGTTAATAACCTTTGCATTGTGTTCCTTGATAACGTGATAGACAATTTCCTCCATTGCAGAGGAGTTGTTGATGCAGATATCGTACATATCCTGATATTCGTTGTTGTCGATGACAACAGCAGGAATCCCTGCTTTTCTTACTTTTTTCACGATCAGTTCCTTGACGTCAGGATCGCAGATTGTGTTCGTCATAAGAAGAACACCGTCAAAGCGGTTGAAATCAACAAGATTGTAGATAGAATACTCGCCGATATCGAAGCTTCTGCTGGCGAGCATTCCACCAAAGGCTGCAAAGTACGAGATATTCACATCATTTTCACGGGCGAATCTGTTGATTCCGCTGATGATATTGCTCTGATATTCTTCATCCGGACCGGCTAACATAACCGCAATATTAAGTATCTTTTCCATTTCTGACACCTTCTTAATAAATTGCTCCCCCATTAAGGCAATAAAAATTTTTTTGTGGCAATTCTGCCATAACGTACATTCCGTATATTTCTTTAATTATAACACAAGTTCATAAAGATTTAAAGAGTTTTAGAAAATTTTGTATATTTGCACATCATATCAGATGTTTTTTTGTGCACATATACGAATTATCAATTTTTTTCGTCTATTCTTCCCCTTAAAATCACTTATTTATATATAACTGATTAACTCAGAAATACGAAAGGAAAATACAATTATGAAAAAGTTTATGATATGTCTCTCAGCCGCCGCTTTATGTACAGCCGTTTTCTCATGCGGAAATAAAAAATCCTCCGAGGCTCCGGAGTCGTCCGCACAGTCGCTTTCCGCAGAAAAGCTTACAGGAGTCTCCTACAAGAAAACTACTGCAAAGCTTCCCGAAGAAATAGAGCTGATTTACTGCATGAAGCCATATAACGGCTCATCGGAGCATTTTATTGTCGGTTACGGAGAAACAGACGTCAGCTTCTGGACTGTCGATTCCGATTTCACGTCCTTCCGCAGACTCCCTCTTGAAAATATTCTGGATGACGATACATACAGCTACGACCTCGACATCACCGACAACGGAACTATAATCTGCCTTTCCTGCGACGAAGGAAAAGGCTTCCGGCTGAGAACCTTCTCACTTGACGGCGAAACGCTGTCAGATGTGTATATCAGTGATTTCCCTGCCGCTTCTGAGGAAATCCCCTTTATCAGTGAGGTATCATGCAGCGAAAAGACAATCGTTGCCAATATTGACGGAAGCTACGAGGTTTTCTCCATGGACGGCTCCTATATATCTTCCCTCACGCTGAACGACGGGGATTCCGCTGAAAGTATCGGCAGGGACAGCGATGGCAGGCTCGTGTGTGCCGTAAGAACTAAGGACGAAAAGCTCCGCCTCTGCACTATAACTCCCGAAGGAAAAACAGAGGACAACGGTATAATCTACGATATCTCCGAGACTATACAGACCGGAATAACTGCCGGCAGCGGCGATTATTCGATGTTCCTGCGTTCCATGACTACCATATACGGAATCAGAAAGAGCGATTCCTCGCCGGAGGCTCTTTTCAGCATCAACAGTGCCGGCATTTCCTCTGATTCCATTTCAGGTATCGCTATGGGCAGCGATGGAAATTTCATCATCGCCGAAATGACGTTCACCACTACTACCAAAAGCAATATCAGAAAATATATCCCCTGCACTCCCGAGGAGCTTGAAAATATTCCGGCTATAACAGTGGGAATGACATGGCAGCAGGATAATATCTCTGAAATGGCTGATCTTTTCAACGAGAGCCGCAGCGATTGCCGCATAGAAATTAAAATCTATAACGGCGAGGACTACGACAAAATGAACGACGAGATCACTCAGGACGCTCTTTCCGGAAATCTGCCGGATATCATCAGAGGAACATCTCTCGGCAGTCTCGATCTGCTGAAAAACGAGGCTCTCTGCGACCTCTATGAGTTCATTGACAAGGACGATACCCTCACCCGTGACGCTTTTCTGCCGGAATATCTCGCTGAAATCGACAGCTGGTACGGCGGTCATATCTACAACATACCGAACACGTTCAGGATAATACTCCCCTTTACGGCAAAATCGAAGTTCCTTGAAGGAATTGATACATGGGATACAGCCGCATATCTTGACCTTATTGAATCCATTCCCGAAGATATGAAGCCAGACAGCAATCTCACCTACGAGAACGATACCCAGAACAACAGACTTTATTCGCTTTTCGTGGACTTCTGGATGGACTACGAAACGCTTGAATGCAGCTTTGATACGCCGGAATTTGTTCGTTACCTTGAATTCTGCAAGAAGGGGCTTCCGAATGAGGAATATACCGACATTCCATCTGATGTTATAATACAGCGTCAGAAGGAGCTTGCGACTGCCTTCATTGACGAAAAAATCCTGTTCACCGAGCCTATGCTTCTCAGCTATTCCGAATACCTTATTTTAAGGGATCACACATTTGCAGACGTTGATTTCGATTTCATGGGCAGTATCGGCTCAGACGGAGCTCCGGAATTTGAAGCGTATTTCAGCACGTCTCTTTCAATCACGAAGGACTGCTCCAATAAGGACGCCGCATGGGATTACATTAAGATGTTCTACACCGACGAGTACTACAATTCTGCCTATGAGGGCGAGTACGGCTTCCCTGCGACAATCAGCGGACTGGAGAACTTCCGCAGGAACGAGAAGGCTCCGAAAGAATACAAGTACGATGAGAACCTCAAGGACTACGACGGAGTAGCCGTATACACTGGAACATCAGACGAAAACGGTAATGCCGAATACGACAGGCTCGGCTATGTTGACGACAGAATCATCAGCGAAATGGACGCTCTTATCGCTGAGGCGAAGCTCCCGAAAAGAACCATTGAGCTTCCTTCCGGAAGTACCTTCGAAGAAATGAATGATTTCTACAACGAGTTCTACGGCATTTACTTCGATGAAACCGCACGCTTCCTCAACGATGAGATAACAGCCGAAGAATGCGGCTATATGCTCCAGAACAGATACTCAATCTATCTCTCAGAGAACTTCGGATAATACATTTAAATAAGAGAGGGAACCAAAATGAAAAAAATAATTGCTTTTATATCTGCATTAACTGTCTGCACATCGGCTTTTTCGTGCAGTAAAAAATCCGATAAAAAGGAGGATTCCCCCAAATCATACACTGCCGATAAAATGGGCGATATCGGTTACAGGAAGAATTCCATTGACCTGCCCGACGGTATGTCCATGATCTTCACCGTTGAGCCATTCGACAGCGGTTTGAAATACTACCTCGTCTGCTCCGGCGGTACCGGTGCGGAAATATGGCTTGCGGAGTCCGATTTTACGTCATTTACGAAGCTTGACGTTCCCGATTTAAGTATCGGGGCAACATATATGATTGACGCCGCCAGTGACGGAACTATTGTGACCTTCGTGAACGAAGTCAGCTACGGTGAGCTTCCGGCTCCCGATCCGACCTCACCCGACTACAATCAGGAGGAATACGATGCCGCCGCTGAATACAAATTCGTTGTATCGTCCTTCTCCCCTGACGGCAAGCTGATTTCACGCAATGACGTTCAGGATTTCGGAGTTCTTCCGGAACAGATGACGCAGATATCAGAATGTGTCTCTGACGGAAAGACAGTCATCGTTACCATTGACGGCACAACGGAAGTATTCTCAATCAACGGAGAATATCTCGGTCAGCTTTCTGCCGGCGAGGACGAAACTATCGAGAATACCGGCAAGGATTCCAGCGGAAGCCTTATTGCCGCCGTCCGCACAGATACGGATACCGTACAACTCCGAAAAATAAACGAAAAAGGCAAGCTTGAAGTCAGCTCCGTTACATATAATCTCTCAGAAACGGTCTACGGCGAAATTCAGCCGGGCTGGGGCGATTACACCATGTTTGTCCGCTCCATGACTACAATTTACGGAATACGCTCCGGCGACAGCTCAATCGTTCCGCTTTTCAGTATCAATAAAGCCGGACTTAATTCGAGCAATTTTTCGCAGTTCGCCATGTGCAGCGACGGAATTTTTGCCATTCCCGTGGTAAGTTACAGCAGTTGGACGTGCAGTCTCAAACGCTTTGTGCCGTGCGATCCCGCCGAGCTTGAAAATATCCCGACCATTACCGTCGGCATTGCCGGCAGAGATCTTCCGCTTGAGGACTACATCGCCATTTTCAACGACGACAATCAGGATTATCAGGTAACCTTAAAAACATACGGCGGAAATGAAGTTTCCAACGATGTTGTCACTGAACAGATAACTCAGGACGCTCTTGCCGGCGAGCTTCCCGATATACTCGCCCCTGACCAGCTCAACGGAATGCTTGCTGATTTCGATACCGTCAGAATGGAGGTTCTCTGCGATTTATACGAATTCATGGACAAGGATGATACCCTCACCCGTGAAGCATTTATTCCGAGCGTGCTCAATCAAATCGACTATAATTTTGACGGTCATGCGTATCTTCTGCCCGAAAGCTTTAATCTGCGGCTGAGAAATACGGCAAAAACAGAGCACGTTTCTGGCGTTGACGAGTGGAATTTAAGCACATATATGGATCTTGCGGAAAATCCGCCGGAAACCTTATCAGCTGAATTCGGCAGCCAGAACAAAACTCAGTGGGAACGTCTTTTCGTTGATAATATGGACCTGATCGACTTCAGAAAAGCTGAATGTCACTTTGATTCGCCGGACTTCATCCGTGCCCTTGAATACGCATACGAGGGCGAGCCATACGATATGACTCAGCAGTACACCTCCCCTGAGGAGGAAGTGGATCCGGACGAGGAACAGCATGGATATTCCTATGCAATCAGAGAGGATCGTAAACTTTTCAGCCATGTTTATCTTTACGACTACAAGAGCTTTCTCCGCTTCCGTGACGGTGAATTCGGCGGCGAGCCATACACGATTCTCGGTGAATTCGGTGCTGAGAAAAACAGGGCAAATATCACTACCGGCATGACCTCCTACGGAATCACAAAGACATCGGAAAACAAGGAGCTTGCATGGGAATTCATTAAGCATATGCTCAGCGACGACTACATTGAGAACCACATCCTCACAAGCAGCAATCACTGGGGACAGTATTTCTCCCCGACTATCAGCGGAAACAAGCTTATTGCCGAAGCCCAGAAGCTTCCGGAGGATCACACCTATGACCGGACTCTTGCCGATTACGGCGGAATTGTCTACAACACATGGACAAAGGACGATGAAGGAAATTACATCTATGAGTATCTCGGCTATGTTGATGATGAAATTATTGCTGAGGTTGACGAGCTTATAGCAAATGCACTTCCCACCTACGAGATTTCAATATACGGAAACTTCACGGCTCTTGAAGCAGGTGAAACCTTCTACATCTTCAACGAGGAAATAGAACGCTTCTTCCACGGAGAAATTACCGCCGAAGAATGTGCATCAGTTCTTCAGGACCGCATTTCGATATATCTTTCAGAAAATTACGACTAACGAAAGGATGATACTATGAAAAAACTACTTGCATTTATTTCAGCACTCACAGTCTGCGTTTCATGCTTTTCATGTGCAGGCAAAAAGAAAGACAGCAGCACCGGAAGCTCCTCCGTTTCGGGCGGAGAAGTGTCCTCCGCTGAGGGACTGTCCGCCGTTAAGCTTTCCGGCGTTGCCTACAAGAAAAAAGCCGCTTCTCTCCCAAGTGATATGAGTATGCTTTACAGTGCTATGCCTTTCAACGGCGGAGAAAACTACCTCCTTCTCGGCTCTGGTAAGAAATCCCCTCAGTTCTGGGTGTCGGACCGTGATTTCACCACGTTTAAGGACGTGGAATATCCCGACTTCGACATCGGCACGAACTACAATATAAACCTCCTTAACGACGGAACCGCCGTAACTTTCGTTAACAGCGTTGATTACGGCGGAGTTCCGGCACCAGACCCATTCTCCGAAGAATTTGACGAATCTGAAGCCAACTACACTCTGAAAATTTACACATACGCTCCCGACGGCAGCCTTATCTCCGGAAATGACGTAACGGATTTCCCCACAGAGCCGTACAAAGATATTATGATAGGCTCTCTTGCTTCGGACGGAAAGAAAGTTCTTGTGAACATAGCCGGCACTTTCGAGCTTTTTGACATCGGCGGAGCTTACATCGGTTCGCTGACCGTTGATGAAGGAGAAAGCGTCGATGCAATCGGTAACGACCGTGACGGAAATATCATCATAGCCGTCCGGACGGGCGATGAAACTGTGCAGTTCCGGAAACTCGCAGAGGACGGAACTGCGGAAAGCACTGGTCTGACGTATAATTTCCCTGAAAGCATTCAGCACGATATCGTGCCGGGTTCGGGCGATTACTCTATGTATGTAAGCTCTCTGAGTACGATTTACGGCATAAGAGCCGATGATAATACAATAGACAGCCTTTTCAGTCTCAACGCTGCCGGACTGAATTCAAGCAATTTCTCGGATTTTGCCATTGCTTCGGACGGAAATTTCATCATTCCTGTTATCAGCAACAGCGACTGGACGGTTACAGCAAAGCATTATACTCAGTGCGATCCGTCAGAGCTTGAAAATCTCCCCGTTCTCACGCTGGGAACCTTCCATCAGGATTCCTCTCTACCCGAAATTGTTGAAGCCTTCAATGATGAATCCAACGATTGCCGCATTGAAATAAAGTACTATCAGGAGAATATCCAGACACCGCCGGGAGTAGACTTCAGTGACGAAGAAGTAATGCTTGAAATTGACAAGAAAGTTCGTGAAGCACATCAGAAAGCTCTTGATGAGCTGAGAGATGACGCTCTCAAAGGCGAGCTTCCCGATATTGTCCTGACCGATCCTCTCAGCGGAATGTTCGGTAATATTAATCTTGCTGAAACGGGTGCACTCACCGATCTCTACGAATTTATCGACAAGGATGATACTCTTAACCGTGAAAACATAGTTCCGAGCCTTCTCAGAGCGGCAGACGAAGCTTTTGACGGACATATCTACTCACTGCCGACTGAATTCAACCTCAGTTTAGATAACGTAATGAAAACAAAGTTTGCAAAGGATATCACTGAATGGGATTTCAACACATATATGGACTATATAGAAAACGAGAGCGAAATCCTTGGAAGTGATGAAGAATTTCGCAAGACATGGTCAGCAAGAGAAATGATAATGTTTTACACCCACTGGATAGACATGGACAAGGCGGAATGTCATTTTGATTCGCCTGAATTCCTTCGCTATCTGGAATACTGCAATGCCGGCGAGCCTGATCCCGATCCCGACCTTGACTACGATCCGTTCAGTATGTCAGATGAAGAACACGACAGAATGTACATTGAACAGCAGAACACTTACAGAGAAGACAGACGGCTTTTGGGATATATGTATATTACCGATTATGCAAGCTATCTCTACACAACGAAAGGTGACTTCGGCGGCGAGGAACTGACATATCTCGGCGAGGTTGACGGCGAAATGGATACGCCTGTTTTCAGTTTTATCCGAGGAGGCTTCGCTATTACAAAAGATTGTCAGAACAAGGAGCTTGCATGGGAATTTATAAAATATCGTCTCAGCGACAGCTTCTATAAGAAAAATATCAACAATAATATATTTATGGGAGGATTTCCGGCTACAAAGAGTGGACTTCAGCTTGTCAGGGAAAAAGCCTTCGAGCCGGAAGATAATTCTACCGTCAAGGGATATGAGGACTACACCGGATATCTCTACAACACCGCTTACATGGACGAAAACGGTGATTACAAGTATGTTGATATTGGTTATGTTACGGATGAGCTGATTGCAGAGGTTGACAGCTACATTGATAAGACTGTTATCAGCAAGAACGATAACGTACTTCAAGGAATAGGCGAAGAACAGGTAATTACAATTGATACTATCTATAACGAAGAATTCGACCGGATGATAAACGGAGAAATCACGCCGGAGGAATGTGCATATACGCTCCAGAATCGACTGTCAATATACCTTTCCGAAAACTTTGGTTAGGCAGCGTGACGCTGCACCGGCACCAGCGGTGCCCCCGTTCCACGTTCCCATGGCAGCGTGACGCTGCACCCAGCTCACGTTTCCGTGCTTCGCACTCACTCTGTACGGACAGGCAGTCTGCTATCGCATACGAAAGAAATTTTAATGTTATAAATTGTAGGGGACGGCGTCCTCGACGTCCCATATAATTCCCGATGAAACATCATGGACGCACACACGGGTGCGCCCCTACAATTGGTCATTTTTTACATTCGGTACATTATTTCAATCCGTCGGCGAATGCCGACACCACAATTACGCATTATGAATTACGAATTACGCATTAAAAAAGCAGCGTGACGCTGCACCCAGCTCACGTTTCCGTGCTTCGCACTCACTCTGTACAAGGCGGCAGTCTGCTATCGCATACGAAAGAAATCAAAAGCGTAATTTATATACTCCTAATGGGAAACGGCGGTCAACATTGACCGCCGTTTTTCTTATTATCCCTTGAGTTCCACACGTCTGATTTTTCCGCTGATAGTCTTGGGAAGTTCATCACGGAATTCAACGATTCTCGGATATTTATAAGGTGCAGTATGCTCCTTGACGTATTTCTGGATTTCCTTTTTAAGCTCGTCAGTGCCGACAGTTCCCTTTGTGAGAACGATAGAAGCCTTTACTACCTGACCTCTTACCGGATCAGGAGCCGCACTTACGCCGCATTCAAGAACATAGGGAAGCTCCATGATAACGCTTTCGATTTCAAATGGTCCGATACGATAGCCGGAAGACTTGATAACATCATCAACACGTCCTACATACCAGTAGTAGCCGTCCTCATCCTTCCATGCAGTATCGCCTGTGTGATACATACCGTCATACCATGCCTCTTTTGTCTTTTCTTCATCGTTGTAGTAGCCGAGGAAGAGTCCGGGAGGTGTATTCCTGTCGGTACGGATAACAATTTCTCCTGTTTCGCCGGGCTTAACAGGATTTCCGTCCGGATCAACGATATCAACGTCATACTGGACATTCGGCTTGCCCATTGAGCCGGGACGAGCCGTCATGCCGACGAAGTTTCCGATAACGAGGGTTGTCTCTGTCTGACCGAAGCCCTCCATGAGCTTGACTCCGGTTGCCTTGAGAAACTGGTTGTATACCTCAGGATTGAGTGCTTCACCCGCAACTGTTGCGTACTTTATGCTGCTGAGGTCGTACTTGGAGAGATCCTCCTTGATAAAGAAGCGGAACATTGTCGGAGGAGCACAGAATGTAGTAATATTGTACTTTTTGAACATCGGAAGTATCTTTGCAGCGTCAAAACGCTCAAAGTCGTATGCAAAGAGGCAGGTTTCACTGAGCCACTGACCGTAGAGCTTGCCCCACATTGCTTTTCCCCAGCCGGTATCGGAAATAGTCAGGTGGATTCCGTTGGGATCAACATTGTGCCAGTAGCGTGCTGTAACGAAGTGTCCGAGAGCATAAATATGGCTGTGTGTAGCGATTTTCGGGTATCCCGTCGTACCTGATGTGAAGTACATGAGATTAGGCTCATTTCCGCAAGAAAGCTCATTGGGATCAGTCGGACGCTCAAATACATCGCTGCAGCCCTTGATTCCTTCGTCAAAATTGAACCAGCCGTCACGCTGTCCATTCACCATCATTCTTGTGATGTTCATGCCGGATTCCTCAACAGCAAGATCAACCTGATGTGAAACATCGCCGTCACCGGTACATACAACAGCCTTTACCTCTGCCGCCTTGAAACGGTATGTCAGGTCGTGCTGAACAAGCTGATTTGTAGCCGGAATAACGATAGCACCCAGCTTGTGGAGAGCAGTTATTGCAAACCAGAACTGATAATGTCTCTTGAGAATTAGCATAACCCTGTCGCCCTTGTGGATTCCCATTGAACGGAAATAATTGGCTGTCTGGTTGGAATATTTTCTGATATCTCCGAAGGTGAAACGCTTTTCCTCCAGATTATCAGCAACGTAGATAAGTGCACATTTATCTGGATTCTTTTCTGCAAGAGCATCCACGACATCGAAACCGAAGTTGAAGGTTTCTGTATTCTTGAAGCGGATATTCTTCATTGCTCCGTTTTCGTCAGTTTCAACCTCAACGAACTTATCCGCAACGGGATTTTCAATCTTTGCGAGGTCGAAGTTTGTAACGCCGGGAAGGATTACCGGATCAAGGTGCTGGAGAGCTCTCTGCGGAGCATTTGCACCGAATACAACAGCATAGAAGCTGCATTCCTTGCCGCCTGCTGCCCATTCATCGTGAGGCTCGGAGCTGTCGAAGTAAATTGAATCGCCCTCGTTGAGAATCTCCACGTTGTCGCCGACTTTTACCTTAAGCTGACCGCTGACAACGATATCCATTTCCTGTCCCTCGTGAGAATGTGTATGTGCAACCCTGAATTTCTCATCAACGTAAGGAATAGTTACAAGAAACGGCTCACCGATTTTATTCTTGAAGTTAGGTGCAAGACGCTGATAGACAAGTCCCTTGCGGCGTGCAATGGTATGTCCCTCGCCCTTTCTTGTGATATCAAAGCTGTTGATACGGGGAGATTCACCCTCCATGATATCAGTAATCTCAACGCCTGTTGCTCCTGCGAATTTATAGATGAACGAAAAGCTGAAATCCTTTGCTCCGCCCTCATACGCGAGGTATTCAAAGGACGACATCCCGATTTTTTCTGCCATTTCCTCAGGTGTCAGACCTACTGATTCACGCGTCGCCCTGATTCGCTGAGCAACCTCTCTTATTTTAAATTCGGGGTTCATTAATTCACTCATTGCAAGCCCTCTCCTTTTATTGCTCCCCCAACTAAGCCTTGCCGTCAGATACTCGGCACAAAGAAAATTTATCTGCATAATAAAAAACTGAAATGCGGCAGCATTCCTGCATTTTCATTCCTCAGGCAAAGTTTAATTAGTGGAGTAATAGTAAAATTGCTAAAAATTCCGGCAAATATTCTGTACAGATTGTATATCCGTGTATATGCCTATATAAATTTATTATACCTCTTTCTGGCATGATTGTCAATACAATATCCGGATTTTCCCGATATTTTCGGCTTTATAGTCAAAACTCAACAAATAATCACATTACATCCGCCGAAATTTCTTTTCAATGCTTATTGACAATTTGTCTCAGGAGGTTTATAATTAAAATGCGGTATGGAAATCATGCCGACATAATCACTGAAGAGTAAGAATGTGTTCGATATGCCGGATCTCCGGTATTGCAGTGCCGACGGGACGGGGAGTTGTCCGCCGGACGAAAGCCATCAGGCTGCGGTTCGCATTCTGCATCCCGCTTCATAGGACAACTGAAAAGCTTTTATGCCTTCTTTTCTTGTCGTATGAGTGAGGAAAAGGAGGTATTTTTTATGAATTCAACAAACAAATCATCCGCCGCAAAGAGTCTAAGACTCTTCGGAAACACCCGTGTACTCGTAATCTCAGCGCTGTTTATCGCAATGAGCATCGTTCTCGGAAAGTATCTTGCTTTCAATATCGGAACAAGCATCCGCATCAGCTTTGAGAATCTTCCCCTGCTTATGGCTGGAATTTTCTTCGGCCCGTTTATCGGTGCAGCTGTCGGTATAGGAGCTGATATCATCGGCTGTCTCATGGTCGGATATGCCATCAATCCGGTAATTACTCTCGGAGCCGCACTTATCGGCTTTGTTTCGGGATTTATGACAATCCTGCTTTCAAAGCTCCCTCAGCTTCCGAGAACTGCTGTTTCAGTTCTTGCCGCACACGCAGCCGGCTCTATGCTTGTGAAATCAATCGGAATGTACATCTATTTCAATACGCCGGCAGAGGTTCTTCTGCTGAGAGTTCCGCTGTATATCGGCATCGGCATACTTGAATTCTACATCATCCACCTGCTTCTGAAAAACAAGGCTTTCTCAGAGCAGCTTGAAAGAGTAAAAAGAAAATGACAAAATACGAAATCGCTCTTGAATATCTGAAAATCACTGCCGCACGAGGAAGCAAGCTCGGTCTTGAACGCATCAGACAAATAACAGAGCTTCTCGATAATCCTCAGGACAAAACAAAAATCATCCACATTTCGGGTACAAACGGAAAAGGCTCCTTCGGAGCAATGCTGACGCAGATTCTTGAAGCTGCCGGATATCACACCGGCGGATTCTCCTCCCCTGCCATTACCGATGTGACCGACAGCTTCCGTATCGGCGGAAATGAAGTTTCTCAGGAAGAACTCGGTGAACTCATCTGCCGTATCGGTCCCGTATGCGAAAGGCTTATAAACAAGCCTACGGAATTTGAAGTTCTTACCGCTGCTGCATATCAGCTTTTCGCTGAAAACAAATGCGATGTCGCCCTCGTGGAATGCGGCATGGGCGGTGACCTTGACTCAACCAACATCATCAGCACTCCCCTGCTTTCGGTAATAACCAACGTCCGGAAGGATCACTGTGCTTTTCTCGGCAATACCACTGAGGAAATCGCATCGCACAAGGCTGGAATCATCAAAACCGGATGTCCCGTTCTTTTTGGCGGAAGCGATTCTGCCGCCGGAAATGTAATAGCTCTTGCCGCTGAAAAGTCCGGCTCTGAGCTTTTCCGCACCGATTTCAGCAGGATATCTGACGTTTCCTGTTCCCTTGAGGGTACTAATTTCACCTTCAGCGGCTTCGGCAGACTTCATATAAATCTCGCCGGAACATATCAGGTAAACAATGCCGCAAACGTCCTGACAGCAGTGGAAATCCTGCGTGAATCCGGATTTGTTATCTCTGATGAGGCTGTCCGCTGCGGTCTTGAAAAAGCTCGCTGGCACGGAAGATTTGAACTTCTCCGCAGGAATCCTACTGTAATTTTTGACGGCTCCCATAATCCCGACGGAATATCCTCCGCCGCTGAGAGTATTCGTCTCTGCCTTGACGGAAAAGCCGCACTCCTGATAGGAGTTATGGCAGATAAGGAATACAGTCTTTATGCCGATATGCTGGGAGATCTGACTGACCATGCCTTCACCGTGACGCCCGATAATCCTCGTGCACTCGACAGCAAAACTCTCGCTGAAACTTTCGCTGAAAAAGATATTCCGGCGACTGCTTTCGATTCTCTGGAAGACGGCGTGAAGTCAGCTTATGAATTCGCAAAAAATCATAACGTTCCGCTGATTGCTCTCGGCTCTCTCTATATGTACAGAGAATTCATAAACGCCCTCGATAACCTGAACTAATCCCACTCGGAACAGAAAGAACCCTTTTAAAAAAGGGTTCTCAGTCTGTCGATAAACATATTTTTTCGGGCGAACGCAGTTCGCCCCTACATTTTTAAGACGTAAAGTAGCCATCTGAAGGGGACAGGCTCCCGTTGGGAGACCCCTTTTTCAAAAGGGTTTTCCTCAACAATAACTATAAATATCCTGTAAAAGTATAACAGTCAAAGCGAATCAGTCCATGATATCGACGCCGTTATGGTCAGCGAAAAGGCGGTAGATATCGGGGAATTTAAGTTTAGTTCTGACAGGTTTAAGTTCTGTATCAGTAAAGCAATGTGAGGAGTGTCCCTCAACGCAGAGTTTACCGCTTTCGCAGCTTACAATGCGGTAATCAAGTTCGAGGGTAGTTCCGTTGAACTTCACGATTTTCGGGTACACAGCAAATTCCTCGTCAAAGCGGAGAGGCGATTTATACTTACAGTCAACTGACAGCACCGGCATGAGGATTCCCTGTGCTTCGATCTGTTCCATGGGCATTCCAACCTGAATGAGGAAATTAACACGGCTTTCCTCAAAGATACGGATATAGTTCGAGTGGTGCATAATTCCCATTTTATCGGTTTCGTAGTAGTATACTCTGCGTTTGTACGGCTTCATGTTATTCATTCTGTAATCAGTTCCTTTCTGCATTATGATATAATTATGGCACATCACGTCGGAATTGTCAAGCCGAATGTAATATATAAACAGACGTCCCCGAAAAAATCAGGGACGTCTTTTTCAATAGTTTTACTCGCCTGTTTCGTGGAAGAAGTACGGCAGTCCGTCGTAGATGTAGTGCCTTACATGTTTCCACCAGTGATCGTTTCCTTGTGCGAGAAGGAAGTAGAAATTACCCTTGGAGAAATCCGATGTATAAACGAACTGAGACATTTTCTTCATTTCGTCAATCTGTGGACTCACATTCGGATATGCCATATCGTTTGTACCTGTTGCCGCAAAAATGAAGTATTGGTTCTGCTTAAGACCTGATTTATCAACTGCGTCAGCAAGAGATTTAGCCTTGCCGTAGCCTCCGTCTCCCTGCCAGTGATCTCCGCTGAGGGGCATGAAGTAACCGACAATATCGAGATTATTCTGGAATACAGCCCATGTTGATACTGCTCCCATTGAGAATCCACCGTATGCACGGTGCATTCTTGAAGCCTTTATATCAGCCTCGCTGGTAGATTCTGCGTATGTGGAATATTTTCCTTCAACAAAAGGAATAACGCTTGCACGAAGCTCCTCATAGAAGTTTCCTGCCTCGCTTCCGGTTCCGTTGAAGGTAGGAGTTACAACAATAAGCGGCTCAAGCTCGCCGTTCATAATCATGTGGTCAAGCATATTCTGGATCATCGTATCGCTCTGGAAGAAGAGCGTCTTTTCATTTTCTCCGCCGCCGTGCATCAGATAGAAGATATTGTACTGCTTTTCGGGATCGTAATTGTACGGCGTATATACATACAGCGACTTGTTTCCTCTGATGCCGTTGTAGTTTTCAAGAGTAACGGTACCCTGCTGTTCGCACTGTTCAAAGTATTCATCCGGAGCCGCCTTATATCGCAGATTTTCCTCATATTCAAAGGGAGTAACCACCGGCTCAGGCGTATTATCAGGGAACTCTGTTATCTTTCCGGTAACATACTGCTGGAGAAGCAGGAGATCGTTGATGGAGTAATCCGTGCTTTTGTCAACATCGGCATTCTTCAGCATGGCGGAATCGTTCAGGGCTGAGGTAATAAGACGTCTTCCGCATATTATGTCAAATGAATCTATAACACCGTCTGAGCAGATATCTCCGGGGATGTATTTTCCGCCGGCTGCTCCCTCGACAGCGACATTGTTTTCTGCAATAACTACATCATCAACATAGAAATCCGAGGTACTTTTTCCTGTTTCGATGTATATGGATATATCAGAAGCGTCTGCCGGAATGGTAAAGCTTCTGTTTGCAAGTTGAGCCCACTTTCCTTTCAGAATTTCAGCACTGGCGATTTTCACATACTGCGGATCGCCATTTGCGTCATTATACTGCATGGTGAAGTGATACTGATCAGTATCCTTGCCGGAATCGTACATGACATTTACACTGAAGCTGTACGAGCTGCCTGCTTTAAAGCTGCTGCCGAGACTGATTGAAGCACCGTTCCATGATTCTTCTCTGCCGGAGCAATAGAGGGAGCCTCTGCCATTCAGTGAAAACTGCGAGGACGCTTCAACAGACGCACTTCCACGTCCTGACCAGCCGTCCTCACTGCCCTCGAACGTGCAGCTAAGCAGATAATTTCCGGTATCATCCGCAGTTGCGACTGAGGAAGGACATATTGCCGCAGAAGAAGCTGTTATTGCCGCAATTGCCAATGAAAAAAGCTTTTTCATAATAATTCTCCTTTTTTATAATAAGGGTGTATCACTTTAATAAAGACAAATTTAAAACTTGTTATATTTTAAAATTAAATATATTATATCACTCACAGAACGCTATATCAAGCCATTTTTTGCGATAGACAAACCAGAAATTGCGGAATAACAATTTTTACTTTATCGTCACGTTTCCTGACCAGCCATGGGGTCGATATTTTTTTAACAAAACTATTGATTTTTTATAGCCGATATGGTATAATTTAAAAAGCGTTTTATAATTCACAGTATAAAAAGCAAGAAATATAACAGGGGGTTAAATCTTGAAAGTATTTTTAAAGTACATTCTAAAAAGCATGACCGAGAAAAAAGGCAGATTCCTGCTCCTGCTGTTCTCGATCGCGGTAAGTACGGCACTATTCGTATTCAGTCTCGGAGCCGTTGATGTTATTCTCATGGGATATGAGGATACAATAAGAAATATGTCCGACGGCAAGGACATCAGTATTTCCTCAAACACAGCCGACGTCTTCTTCTCCGAAAAGGATTTTGAAGCCGCAGGTCTCAAGAATTTCGAAGGAGAACTGAATGCAGTCGGTATTATCAACAAAGACGATGAAATAACCTATGTCGGTCTGTCTGGTAAAAAGGACTGCACAAAGTACATTCAGGAAGGCAGTATGCCGGAAAATTCATCTGAGGCAATATGTGCTATTTCCGACAGAACTGCAAAGGAACATGGACTTAAGCTCGGCGACAAGCTGGAGCTTGCAATCAATGGTGAAAAGATAAGCTTCACTGTAAATGCGATATGTGCACCAAATGGTACTTATTACAGTGACGCAAAAGACAACTTTACAATGGTGGTTCCATATAATTATATGGATACTATCATGAATTCCGGCGGCAGATACAACTACATGACTGCTGAAACATCGGAAAAGGACGCCGTTAAAGCGGCAGACAAATTCAATGATGTGAACGAAAGAGTAAAGGCGACCTGTATTACTGACCTTTCTGCTGATAAAGAAATGACAGAATCAACAGTATCTGCATTTTACCTTATGTTTGCGATTGTATGTATTATCTGCTGTATCATCATACACGGAGCATTCAAACTCATAATCAATGAGCGTATGACTGTTATCGGAACATTCATGAGTCAGGGAGCCACAAGAAAGAAGATTGAAAAGATTCTTCTTATGGAAAGCTTCATGTACTCTGTATTCGGTGCGGTGTTCGGTGTAGCTCTCGGCGAGCTTATACTTTATTTTATCTCAAGAGTAACTTCACCGTTCAGTGAATACGGCATCTACATGAGCTTCAATATTGATCCGAAGCTTATCATCACAGGCATTATATTTGCGATAGTAATGTCGGTTGCTTCGGCATATTTACCGATAAGAAGCGTCAGAAAACTTCCTGTCAAGGATGTTATCCTCAACAAGACGGATATTCAGCACAAAAAAGGCAGTATACGCTTCATACTCGGCGTAGTATTGCTTCTGATTGCGGTAATGGGTGCATTCATCAACGCAGAATGGACAGTTGACCTGAGCATCCTCTTAACTGCTGCAGCATTTATCGGAATGGTAATGCTTCTGCGTAAGTTCCTCAAGATACTTGCCGGCTGGCTTGCAAAACTGTTCAGGAAGAATACAACTCTCTTCCTTGCAGCAAACAATATAAAAGCCTCCAAGCTTCTCAGAGGCAATATCACACTTCTTGTAATTTCCTTCACATCGGTTCTGCTTATTGCTTCTGTCAGCAAAAGTATGACTAAGGCTATTGTTGAGGGTTATGAAAAGCTTGATTTTGATTATCAGATAATGAATATCTTTGACAGCAACGCCGATAAATCCACAACAGATATTATCACAGAAAAATTAAGTGAGCTTGATTGTGTTGATGATGAATCCATTCTGTCAGAGTACTACACCATGGGAAATGCCGGAGAGATGAGTGTAATCGTTGAAGGTGTTGATCCGATAAGATATGCTGATTACAATGAGTATCTCGAACTGAAATCTGATAAATACTATAAGTACATCAAGGCTCTTGATGAATCCGTTGAGAATTCAGTTATCATAACTGATCATATCGCTAAGAAAACCGGCAAGAAAATCGGTGACGACATCGAAATTGAAATCGCTGAAAAGAAGGTTTCCTTCAGGATTGTAGGTACCTATAACGGTAAATTATACAACGGCGGATTAATGATTCTCATGAAGCCTGAGGTTCTGAAAAAGGAATTCAATGTCAGAGAAGCAGGCGGCATTATATTCAATATAAACGGAGACGCTGAAGCAGCCGAAAAGGAATTCAAGGGCTTCCTTGCTGAGCTTGGTGCTACATATATTTCAAACCATGAAATGATGGAGGAAAACAAGCGGTCAAATGATCAGATGATTGCTTTATTCGGTGCATTCGCTGTAATCGCTCTCATTGTGGCTTCAATCGGTATCTTCAATAATATCAGTATTTCATTCCAGCAGAGAAGAAAGGAATTTGCGGTAATGTCCTCTGTGGGTATGAACGCAAAGCGACGCAAGAGACTTGTACTGGCAGAAAATATGTACTGTGTGGTTCTTGGTATCGCAATATCAATACCGTTTACACTTCTTGTAAACAAGATTGTATCAAAGGTTCTTACAACCTTAAATATGCCTTTGACTCTTGAATTCGACTGGAGCTCAGTTCCGTCGTACTCTATTATTCTTGCGGCAGTAATATTCATCGCTTCGCTTTCAACAATGAAAAAGAGCAAGAAAATAAACGTTGTTCAGGAACTTAAATACGAATAATATGGAGGATAATTATAATGAGCGTTATTGAAGTAACAAATGTGAACAGATCATTCCAGAATGGAAAGGAAACAGCACACGTTCTTAAGGATATAAACCTGAATATTGAACTGGGTGAATTCGTTTCAATCATGGGACCTTCCGGCGGCGGTAAGTCAACACTTCTTTACCTCCTCGGCGGACTTGATATGCCGTCATCCGGTACTGTAAAGATTAATAATGTTGATCTCAGCACTCTCAAGGACAAGGAGCTTTGCAGACTCAGAAACGAGGAAGTAGGCTTTGTTTTCCAGTTCTACAATCTTGTACCGAATCTCAATGTTGAGGACAATATCGCACTTCCGCTTATGATAGCAGGAAAGAAAAAGTCCGATTACAAGGATAAGCTTGACGAATGTCTCAGGATAATCGGTATGGAGGACAAGAGAAAGCTTACTCCCAGAGAGCTTTCCGGCGGTCAGCAGCAGAGAGTCGCTATCGCAAGAGCACTTGTTTTCAACCCGAAGATCATCTTCCTTGACGAGCCTATCGGAAACCTTGATTCCAAGACAGGTACAAAAATCATGGAGCTTTTCAGGGATATCAACCGGAAATTCGGAAAGACTATCGTGCAGGTAACTCACTCTGCTGAGGCTGCTCAGTACGGTACAAAGCTTGTAAAGCTTGTTGATGGTCAGATTCAGTCTGTCAGCAATATAGAGCGGTAATTTTATCAGGAGCATTCCTTAGGGGTGCTCCTGATTTTTTATTTTAAATAACACAAAAACGCTTGACAAATTATCGCAAAAAATGTTATAATTATAAGAACGTATTTTCAGACATGGAATCCCCTCTGTCTGCTGAAAGGAACATGATTTTTTATGGCGAAAATCGACAAAACCGTCATGAAGGAAACCAGATATATCGCCGGTGTTACGATTGTACTCAGCGTTATTATGGAATCTGTCTTTCTTATTGCAGGTATGTGGAGCTATAAAGTCCTGATCGGCAATATCCTCGGTGCGGCAGCTGCCGTGGGAAATTTCCTCCTTATGGGTATGACCGTCCAGAAGGCGGTTACAAAGGACGAAAAAGGTGCCGCCTCACTGATGAAGCTCTCCCAGACGCTCAGAAACATGATGCTTCTCGTTACAGCTGTACTTGCAATCGTACTGCCCTTTATTAATCCCGTGGCAGCAATAATTCCCCTGTTTTTTCCACGCATAGCAATCACACTGATACCTCTGCGTGACAGAAAGCTTATCAACGGAAAGGAGAACAGCAATGGAGAAGAATAATAAACGCTTTAAACTGCTTGACGCATTATATATATCCATGATGATTCTGCCGGTTGTCTGCGGAATTGTCCTTAAGGTTCTGACAACTCCCGTCAGCGAAGGAATTTCAATATCCGGTGCGAAAATATTCTTTACTATCAGCCTTCCGGTTCAAGATCTCCCCATAACGGAATCGCAGGTACACTCGTGGCTCGTGATGATCGCAATAACCGGTTTGTGCCTCTTTCTTACACACGGAATCAAGGAAAAAGCTGACACAAAGCGTCAGCATATCGCAGAATGGATTGTAGAAAATACCCAGAAGCTCGTAAACGGAAACATGGGTGAATATTTCAGCGGATTCGCTCCGTTTATAGCGGCTATCCTCGGACTTTCAGCATTTTCAAGCCTTCTTGCTCTATTTGGTCTCTACGCTCCCACATCAGACGTAAACGTTACCGCAGGCTGGGCTATACTCGTATTCTTCCTGATAACCTACTACAAGATGAAATGCGGTCCGCTGATCTACGCAAAAAGCTTTGCTGATCCGCCGCTGCTTGCACCACTGAACATTATAAGTGAGTTTGCAACTCCCTTATCCATGGCTTTCCGTCACTACGGAAATGTACTTTCAGGCTCGGTAATTTCTGTTCTTCTTGCAGCAGGCTTACAGGGACTTTCAGCAATTATATTCGGAAATCTCCCCGGCTTCCTCGGAGAATTTCCATTCATGCAAATCGGTATTCCCGCAGTACTGTCGATATATTTCGACGTATTCAGCGGCATTCTTCAAGCTTATATTTTTGCAATGCTGACGATGCTCTATGTAGCAGGTGCTTTCCCTGCCGAGGAGTTTTTCAGACGCAGAGCAACAATTAATAAATCAAAATAAATCAAAACGGAGGAAATTAAAATGGAACTGGCAATTGGTATTATTCTCGGATGCTGTGCCCTCGGTGCAGGTATCGCAATGATCGCAGGTATCGGACCTGGTATCGGTGAAGGTAACGCAGTAGCAAAGGCTTGTGAGGCTATCGGCAGACAGCCTGAATGCAAGGGCGAGGTTACAACAACTATGCTCATGGGCTGTGCAATCGCAGAAACAACAGGTCTTTACGCTCTCGTAATCGCAATCCTGCTTATCTTCGTTGCTCCCGGCAGACTTGTTGATATACTCGTTGAGACTATGGAAAAAATTAAATAATCAGATTTGAGGTTGATTCAATGCAGTCATTAGATGTAATTTCTGTCAATTTATGGCAGATTATAATATCCCTCGCAAACCTCACAATCCTGTTTCTCATATTGAAAAAGCTTCTCTTCAAGCCCGTACAGAACGTACTGAAACAAAGACAGCAGACTCTCGACGACAAATACGAGACCGCTGACAAATCAATTGCTGAGGCTGAAGAAAACAAGAAGGCATGGGAGGAAAAGCTCCGCAATGCCGAGGAAGAAGCTGACAATATTATCAGAACAGCTTCCGAGGACGCTAAAAACCACAGCAGCAGAATTGTTGCCGATGCAAAAAATCATGCAGACAGCATTCTCCGTCAGGCACAGAATGCGGCAGAGCTTGAACGCCGCAGCGCTGAGGAGGATATCAAGAGAGAAATCGTTGATGTATCCGCTGTGCTTACAGAAAAAATTCTCGGCAGAGAAATCAATATGCAGGATCATCGTGCAATGATAGACTCATTTATCGCGGAAATAGGTGACGGCGATGACGGAGATAAGTAGAGAATACGCTGAGGCACTCTTCGCTGTTGCCTGCGAGGAAAATTCCAAGAAGGAATATCTCTCCGCACTTGAGATGATTTCCGCAGTATTCAGCGAAAACCCTGAATATATGGAATTTCTCCTCTGTCCCGGAATCCCTCTTTCAGAAAGACTGAAAGCGGCTGAGGACGCTTTTACAGACAGAGTACCTCAATATGTCGTTATGTTCCTGCTTCTGCTCTGCGAAAAAGGCAGAATACAGCTTTTCAATCAGTGTCTTGCTGAGTACAGAAAGCTCGTGGACGTCTCTGAAAATGTTGCAGTCGCAAGAATAACAAGTGCCGTAGAACTTACACAAGCAGAAATCGACGGCATAAAAAACAAGCTTGAAAAAACTATGAAAAAAAGTATTATTACAGAATGTATTGTAGATCCCTCAGTTATGGGCGGAGTAATTATTGAAACAGAAGGCAGGATAATCGACGGAAGCTTACGCAGATCCCTGCTCGAAGTAAAGGAAGTGATCGGCAGATGAATGGAAAACCTGAGGAAATCAGCGGAATTATCAAGGCTCAGATAAAGCACTATAAATCACGGATCGAAATGCGTGAGACAGGTACGGTTATCCTTGTAGGCGACGGTATCGCAAGAGTTTACGGAATCAGAGAATGTATGGCAAGCGAACTGCTGGAATTTGAGGACGGAAGCTTCGGTATGGCTCAGAACCTTGAAGATGAAACAGTATCCGTTGCACTCCTGTCAGACAATAACAATATCAAGGAAGGTACAACTGTACGCAGAACAGGCAGCGTTGTGTCAGTTCCTGTGGGCGAAGGCTTCCTCGGCAGAGTAGTAAATGCTCTCGGCGAGCCTATCGACGGAAAGGGACCCATTCCTGCAAGCGGAACTCGTCCCGTTGAAAGTGACGCTCCCGGTATCATTGAGAGAAAAAGCGTAAGTGTACCCTTACAGACAGGTATCAAGGCTATCGACAGTATGATTCCTATCGGCAGAGGTCAGCGTGAGCTTATTATCGGTGACCGTCAGACAGGTAAGACTGAAATCGCAATTGATACTATCATAAATCAGCGTAATACAGACGTTATCTGTATCTATGTCGCTATCGGACAGAAAAGTACCTCCGTTGTACAGCTTGCAAACGAGCTTGAAAGAGCAGGAGCTATGGAATATACCACTATTGTATCTGCTTCTGCTTCGGAATCTGCTCCTCTTCAATATATCGCCCCGTATTCCGGATGTGCTATGGCTGAATATTTCAGAGAACAGGGCAAGGACGTCCTCATCATTTACGACGACCTTTCCAAGCACGCAGTAGCTTATCGTGCACTCTCTCTGCTCATCCGCAGACCTCCCGGACGTGAGGCTTATCCCGGAGATGTTTTCTATCTCCATTCAAGACTTCTTGAAAGAGCTGCAAATGTTTCCCCTGAATACGGCGGCGGCTCCATTACAGCTCTCCCTATCATCGAAACTCAGGCGGGCGATGTTTCAGCATATATCCCCACAAACGTAATTTCTATCACAGACGGTCAGATATTCCTCGAAACAGAGCTTTTCCACGCAGGAATCATGCCTGCTATAAATCCCGGTATCTCCGTAAGCCGTGTCGGCGGCTCCGCACAGCTCAAGGGTATGAAAAAGGTTGCCGGCGAATTGAAGCTTCTCTACTCCCAGTACCGTGAACTCCAGTCATTCGCACAGTTCGGAAGCGATCTCGACGCCGATACAAAGGCACGTCTCGCTCTCGGTGAAAGAATCGTTGAGGTTCTCAAGCAGAGCAGAAATTCACCCGTAAGAGTCGGCTGTCAGGTAGCAATCGTTTATGCCGTTACCAAGGGATATCTTAACGATACTCCCGTAAACAAGGTGAAGGATTACGAACAGAAGCTCTACGACAAGCTTGAAGCTGAATACAACGGCTTCCTCGAACGTATCGAACAGGGATACTTTGAAGATGAGGATATCGAACAACTCAAAAAGGCACTTGGCGAAATGAAGAGGTGAGAAAATGGGCGTCGATACAAAAAAATTGCGAAACCGCATAAAAAGCGTCGATTCCACACTTCATCTCACAACCGCAATGGGACTCGTTGCCTCCTCGAAAATACGCAGAGCTATGGACGCTATGTTCAAAAGCCGTGAATATTCCGCCGCAATAGAAAAAGTTGTGCAGAATCTCGCCGGAAGCAGAGAATGTGAAAAAAGTCCGTACATGGCTCAGCAGAATGCCGGTAAAACCTGCATAATCGTAATTGCAGGCGACAGAGGTCTCGCGGGAGGCTATAACTCCAACATTTTCCGCCTTGCAAGACAATATCCGGACGCTGAATTTATCGCTGTCGGAAAACGTGCCTGCGATGTGTACGGCGGAAGTTTCAACGCTGAACGCTTCAGCTTTGAACAGGCTTCGGCTCTCTCTAAGGAGCTTTGCAGCCGCTTTGCAGAGGGCGAATTTTCACGCATCGGAATTATCAGCACAGAATATATCTCCATGATGTCTCAGGAAAGCCGCATCAGCTGGATTCTTCCCCTTTCAAGAACTGAGGAAAAATCCGACCTTACAGGCATAATCTTTGAACCTGACGAGCTTTCCGTCCTTAATACGGCTGTTCCGCTTTATGTGGCAGGAACGATCATTGCACACGTCCGTGAAAGCTTTGCAAGCGAGGTTGCCGCAAGACGCTGTGCTATGGACTCAGCCGGAAAAAATGCCAAACAGATGATTGATGATCTTCAGCTTAAATACAACCGTGCAAGACAGAGTGCTATCACTCAGGAAATCACAGAAATCGTTGCGGGAAGCGGTATGTAATGCCGATATCCCACATTATAAATGCTCCACCGAAAAACTTCGGAAGCAATAAAGGTGGTATACAAATTATGTCAGAAAATACAAAAGGTGTTGTTTCACAGGTAATGGGTCCTGTTGTAGACGTACGTTTTGAGGAAGGCTTTCTGCCTGCCATTTTCAACGCTTTGACTATTCCCAAGGGCGATAAGCTCCTTACCGTTGAGGTGGCTCAGCATATAGGCGATAATACTGCAAGATGTATCGCCATGTCCTCCACAGACGGTCTCAAAAGAGGCGTTCCTGTAACAGATACAGGTGCTCCTATCAGCGTTCCCGTGGGCAGAGAAACTCTTGGACGTATATTTAACGTTCTCGGTGATACTGTTGACAATATTCCTGCACCTGAAACAGAAGAACACTGGAATATCCACAGAAGCGCTCCCGATTACGACGAGCTCTCCACTTCAACAGAAATCCTCGAAACGGGAATCAAGGTAATCGACCTTATATGCCCCTACTCAAAGGGCGGTAAAATCGGACTTTTCGGCGGTGCAGGCGTTGGTAAGACTGTCCTTATCATGGAGCTTATCAATAACGTTGCCAAACAGCACGGCGGACTTTCCGTATTTACAGGCGTAGGAGAGCGTACCCGTGAGGGTAACGACCTCTACAACGAAATGACAGAATCGGGAGTACTCAAAAATACTACTCTCGTTTACGGTCAGATGAACGAACCTCCCGGAGCAAGAATGAGAGTTGCTCTTTCCGGTCTTACTATGGCTGAATACTTCCGTGACAAGGAAGGTCAGGACGTTCTTCTCTTTATTGATAATATCTTCAGATTTACACAGGCTGGCTCAGAGGTATCGGCACTCCTCGGACGTATGCCCTCTGCCGTTGGCTATCAGCCTACGCTGGCAAACGAAATGGGTGCTTTGCAGGAACGTATCACTTCTACCAAAAAAGGCTCTATCACGTCAATTCAGGCGGTTTATGTTCCTGCCGACGACCTCACCGATCCGGCTCCTGCAACTACATTCGCTCATCTTGACGCTACTACCGTTCTTTCAAGAGATATCGCTTCACAGGGTATCTATCCTGCTGTTGATCCCCTTGAATCCACAAGCCGTATCCTCTCCGCTGAAATACTCGGCGAAGATCACTACAACGTTGCACGTGAGGTACAGCGTATCCTCCAGCGTTATCAGGAGCTTATGGATATCATCGCTATCATGGGTATGGACGAGCTTTCAGACGTCGATAAGCTTCTTGTACAGCGTGCAAGAAAGATTCAGCGTTTCCTTTCACAGCCGTTCTTCGTATCAGAGAAATTCACAGGTATTGAGGGTACTTACGTTCCCCTTTCCGAAACTATCAGAGGCTTTAAGGAAATTATTGAGGGTAAGCATGACGACCTTCCTGAATCTGCTTTCCTCTTCGTAGGAACAATCGACGAAGCCGTTGAAAAAGCTAAGGGTATTGAAGTATGAAAACATTCGGACTGATAATATCATCCCCTGACGGAAATATCTTTCAGGGAGAAGCAGTAAAGCTCTCTGTCAGAGGAATTGAAGGCGAACTCGCTGTTATGGCTGGGCATATCCCCTTCATTACCGCCGTTAAGGACTGCAATTGCAGAATTGAACTCCCCGATGGTACCGAAAAATCGGGACATACTACCGGCGGTCTCCTTAACGTTTCCAAGGATAACGTTATACTCCTCTCCGATTGCTTTAACTGGTAATCTCACCGCCTCGTCTGCGGTATTCCTATGGGAACTTTATATGTATTTATCGGGGGAAACCTTTCTGAGGAAAGGTTCCGCCAACAGCGGCGGTCCCCTCTGTCCTTCGGACATCTCCCCGCACTGCGGGGAGTCACCCCCGAACCCCCTTCCAAAGACTTTTAATACTAAAATTT
>JAFXCR010000040.1 GCA_017516465.1 Ruminococcus sp. | reverse complement strand
CAGCATCAGGAGATGAAGCAGTAAAATGGTCTTGAAGGCAGGAATCTACACTCGTCTTTCGGAAGAAGATAAAAACAAACTATCACCGTACGATGACAGCCAAAGTATTCAGAATCAGAAAAATATGCTCATACAGTATGCCAACGAACAGGGCTGGACAATATACAGCATTTACAGCGATGACGATTACACCGGCTCCGACAGAAACAGACCGGAATTCAACAGGCTTCTGAGAGATGCTGAACAGCATCGCTTCGATATTGTATTATGCAAGACTCAGTCAAGATTTACACGAGAGCTTGAGCTTGTCGAAAAATATATTCATGGTCTTTTTCCTTTATGGGGAATACGCTTCGTAAGCATAGTTGACAATGCTGATACGGCAAACAAAGGAAATAAAAAATCAAGGCAGATCAACGGTCTCGTAAATGAATGGTATCTTGAGGATATGTCAGAAAATATCAGAAGCGTCCTGACAAACAAACGGCAGAACGGATGTCATATCGGCTCATTCGCTTTATACGGATACAAAAAGGATCCTGATCAGAAGGGACATCTTATCATTGATGATGAAGCCGCCGCTGTTGTCAGAGAGGTATTTAACCTTTTCGCAGAAGGCTACGGCAAAACAGCCATAGCTCGTATACTGAACGACAGAGGAATCCCCAATCCTACTGAATACAAGCGTATTCATGGACTGAGGTTCAAAACACCGGAGCGTCCGAACAGCACATTATGGAAGTATTTCAACATAGCAGATATGCTCGTGAATGAAATTTACATCGGGAATATGGTTCAGGGAAAATACGGTAGTATCTCATACAAAACAAAACAGAACAAGCCGCGTCCCAGAGAACAATGGTACATCGTAAAGAACACTCACGAACCAATCATCAGCATGGAGCTATGGGATAAGGTACAAAACATGATTAAGCAGAGATTCAAACCCTTCAGCAGCGGAAAAATTGGTATATTCGCTAAAAAAGCATATTGTTCCAGCTGCGGCTATGCAATGATGTCATCAAAAAGTCGGGGCAGGCATTATCTGAAATGTCCGTCCAGACATATTGCTAAAAATTCCTGTACCGGTTCGTTTATCAGTGTTGAAAAACTTGAATCCCTCGTAATCACTGAACTCCGCCGTATATCTGATGAATATCTCGACAAAAAGGAAATTGAAAAAAATATTACTTTTTCATCCGAATATTCCGGTCAGCAGAAGCTTATCCGGAACGATCTCAGCATCTATGAGAAAAAATTCTCAGAATACTCGAAAGGAATTCAGCAATTGTACCTCGACAAGGTAAAGGGAATCGTATCTGAAAATGACTACATTGAAATTTCCACTTCCTTTGCCGCAGAAAAAAACAGGCTGCTTCTGTTGATCGAAGATAAACAGAAACAGCTTGAACAGGTGACTGAACTCATCAGCAGCAGCGACTGCCGAATGAAGCTCATCGAAAAATACCTATACATGGAACATTTATCCCGTGATGTCGTAGAAATCCTTATCGACAGAATTATCGTTGGCACGCGGCTCGAAGGAACCCGTAACGTGCCGATAGAAATACACTGGAATTTTTAAAAAATGTTGTTCTTTTCAAGTTGCAGCAGAGCAAAAGGCAAGAACCACCTATGATAACATTCTCCGTCTTGCTGATGATCCCGATGTGAAGGATCCCATCAGATTCCTGAGACAACGCGAAATTGTTCACTTCCAGCGTTTCGGAGAAGCTCTCCGCATTACTCAGGATAACCTCAATTCTAAAAATTTCTACGCCTGCAATCCTGCATTCGACAAAAACTGCGGCAGAAGAAGATAACAAAAAACAGCTCCGGATTTTCCGGAGCTGTTTCAATTACTCTTGAATCATATCTGACGATATTTTTTGATTTTAAATTCACTTCTTGAATTTCTTTACAAGCCTTCCGCCTACTGCCTTCAGTGCCTTGAATTCGTCACGTTTATGATATAATGCAAACAATATCACATTCGGAAGTATAAATGCTATTACCATTTTACAACCAAACACCACATACTTATTCTGGAAATCCGGAACAGCATCAGCTGCAAAATATGTTATTATACAACATCCAACAGTTACAATTATCTGTGTAATATATTCCTTGAAATATGAAAACACTTTTTCTTTGAATACGTTCTTATATACAAGATAAGGATCAAACCACACCTGAGTGAGAACTCTTGAAACAAATGTTGCTAAGAGAACACCAAAAATCCCCCAGAATTGCACAAATATAATATCCAAGACAATATTCATAACCGCCATTATCGCTGGTCTGTATTTTCCCTGAATAAACAGACCGTTAGCTGTTCTGAAAGCTTCTACCGGATAAACCATTATTGCAATAAACAGATTCGCAGTAAGAACTATAATTATATCAATGGATGTCTTATAACTTTCATTAAACCAGATATCCCCTATAAAGGTATTAATCAACACAAATATACAGGTACAGCAAAAACAGGCAATCCAGAAGCAGATAAAATTCATCTGCAAAAATATACTCTTCTGCTTTTCTTTTGTTGCTGTTGCAGCTAAATTTCCTACGCTCGCTTTTGTTGATTCTATCACCTGTTCAATTGCTGTTCTTAGACTATTTATAACCAGATTGAAATTTCCTATTATAGCAACCTCAGCTGTTCCAATGAATGATGAAATAACGATACTGTCGGTACTGTATATCATTACTCCTGATATTTTATATATCGCAAGAGCAAATACATCCTTAAAGAGTGCCTTTGTTTCTTCTTTGGTCAGCTTTGATTCACGGTTTACAAAATATTTTTTCATTTTTTTATCAGTTATTACAGATAAAATGATATTTCGCAGAACTGTAAACACAAAATGAGTTATAAGATATGCGTAAAATTCCCTGAATATTATAAGGAGTATTATTTCTACTACTCCTTCTGCTATGAAAACAAGTGAACTTATAAGAGATATCACTCTTGACTGCTGACTCGCTCTCAGTATTACTGTTTTATATACAAGAAAATACGAGGAAGCAGATGTGAGTACATAGATTATAAATATAATCGTTATATCTTCTTTGATATTCGGAACATCATTTACAAGAAATCCTAAAAACGGCGTAATCAGCATTCCGACCGTGAAAACAAGAATACCTATCGTACGATATGCTTTTTTATAAAAGGTCATCAACGCACTTATTTTTTCGGTATCTCCTGTCGATAAAGGCTTATATAAAGCATAAGTCATTGCTGTACCCATACCAAGCTCCATAAGCGACAGAACATTCAGTATATCAGTAAAAAGCGTTGATACACCCGTATATTCTTTTCCAAGAATATTGATGAATGCTGTTCTTATCGCAAATTGCAGCAGAATATGGGCAAGCTTATATACCATATTTGCACCCGAATTTTTTATTACATTGCTCGTCCTTGAATCAGCCATTTTTTTAAATCTTTCCATCCTTTCTTCTTACTTCCCAGACAAGCACATATTCCAATTCCTATACAGGCCCAGAAAGATGTTACATGCCAATATGTTCCCGACAGGAACAACTGACACGCTCTTGAGAAAAATATCAGGAATACACCACTCCATGCAGCATATTTCTTTGCAAATAAGATTCTCAACGCATTTATTATCAAGAACAATATTAAAACTGTACCAAATATTACACCGAAATCCACCAACATTTCCAGTAATATCTCATGGCAATGACCAACATCGTGAACATAGTAGATTACATGACGTGTACCAAGTGCACCGTAACCTAATGGTTTGTCCCTGATCATATCAATAGCGGCCCCCCATATAGCGTCACGACCGTTATCGTCTGCAATATCGCCTTCCAGAAGCATTGTTATTGTTCTTGAAGATACATCCAGCTTATCCATTACGGTAATAATGAGATGCAATATCTTTTTATACAGCAATAGCAGCGAGACTCCGATGGCAGTAAATATTGTGAAGAAATATATCTTTTTCTTGGAATTATTTATAGTCATCAAAATATAAAGTCCAATAAAAATCACAACACACAGCAAAGGACCTCTTGAACCGCCAAGTAATATCATTGCTATTCCGGCAGCAGCCATGACTATATCTATAAGCTTTTTGTATTTTAATGCACAGAATAGAAAAACAAGTGCATAAATCAGAACATTATATCCATACGAGAGATCATACGAAAAACGCACTGTTGCTCCGTTTGCATCAGTTGTTATCCAATATCCCCTTCTTAATGCTGATAAAAGAAGATACGCATAATACGGATACATCATTATCGCACTTCTTTTCATATTTTTTATAATTTCATCGGCATCATCAATAAGTCTTATAAAAAAGTACGCAAATATACCATTATCAGGCCGTAATACATAATCCCATACACCATAATAGCTTCTTTTATACCAGAATGCGTATTCCGGATGTAATAGATACGTCATAAAAATAAAATACGCTATTATACCATATAGAATAAAAAAATCCTTTTTTACGCTTCTCGGCTTAACCAGAAGCAAAACTGCCACCGGCAGATATGTTACAAACAATGCTGCTATTGTCGCCCATACTGAAAGACCAACTTTTGATAACACAAATGAAAAAACAAGCTTTATAAACGGAAAAGAAAAATATAAAATAAAAGAAAGATTTTTCATTGTCCTGACACTAAAGGATTTCAGGCAAATAGTATTTGAATGCAGTTTCATAGCTTACCTCCTGAAATCGTAATCAGAAAACTAAATATTCGCTTTCTATTGAAAAATCATTATTAAAACGACCTGTAACAGTCGTAAAAATCTGCTTTGTATCTTTTAAAAGCTGCTCTCTTTCTTCTTCGGATTTCAACTTATTATATAGCTTATCAACCGGATATACTGTAAGGCTTTGTTTTTTACTTTCCAACATCTTTAAAACTGTAAATGTTATTTTTGATATGCCGCTTTCTTCAATATACAGATGAACAGCTAATCCATAATCCGGAAGATTATCATGAAGAAGATATACAGAATTCGGAGACATACTGAAATTTCCTATGGAATAAAAACATGGTATATCAGTTCTTTTTTCTGCTTTCTGAACATTATGGACGTGCGACGCTATGATTGCGTCACATCCCGCATTAATTGCTTTATCAAATATATAATCCGAAAAAATTCCAGGTTCAAGGTTGAATTGCCCTCCGATATGAGGATAAAACAGTACTATATCGGCATTTTTTCTGGCAAGAGAAATATCCTCATGAAGCTTTTTTACATAAGGCTCTGCTGTTGTTTCATCAAGCATATCATCAGCATGAGCTGTGTAATAAGTCTTTCCTAAGAACTTTTTTATATGAATTTGCTTCTCTTCATTAAAGAAGCTCAGGAATTTTCTAAAGCATTTATTCCCAAAAGAAACCTTTCCTTTATTTTTTCGGGCAACAAAATATCGCTCCTGCTGAGGTCTTAAAAGATTAACCAGAGATTTCTGTGAATCATCCAGAACAATACGATTATTTGAATAGTTTGTTCCGTAAGTATATGAAATTATCGCAATTTTTTTATTGTTTATGGTGACATAATGTGCTTCGGTACGTTCCTCTGCGTTTTTATACGTTCCTGTATACGGAATATCCTTTTTTTCAAGAACTTCAAGAGTCCTTATCATACCGTCAATACCCCTGTCAAAGCAATGATTATTTGCGGTTGTTACCAGATCAATCCCTGATGCTTTTACTGCATCTGCAAATTCATCCGGTGTGTTGAACGAAAAAAGACCATTTGTATAGCCTTTTTCTTTACCTGCCAGCGGTGTTTCAAGATTTCCGATGACATAATCTGATTCTTTGAACAGGTCCTTCACATTCTGGAATACGCCATCGAAATTATAATGTCCTTTGCTCTTTGAAGCTTTTAAAAGACGCGGCTCACACATTATATCTCCGATTATTGTTATTTTTGCAGTTGACATTTTATTTCCTCTTAGTGATATATTTCATTATCTGGTCTGTATATTTTCCTAAAAACGGACCATACGCAACCTGCGGAATTGTCGCATCAGGATATCTGAGATTAGCTTCAACTATAACTGGCTCTCCGTTTTCATTTATACACACATCCCAGAAAGCAAAACCGAAATGAGGGATACATTTATGTGCTTTTTCAATTGCTCTGCACACCTTATCGAAATCCGGCACCGGCTTACCTGCAAAATCATAACCACTTGGTATGCTGTTGAATTTTTGCAGATCATGATTTATAGCATAATTATTGAACTTTCCTTCTTCAGTAATTCCGATAAAATATCTGTCATGCCCATGATTATCAGCAAACGCACCGGGCTGTCCGACCTTAATAAAAGCAGACATAACATGAGCCTCGTTATCAAAAAGAACGCTGTTTACGCGTATTGTATTTATTGATGAAGCATTCAGCTTTGACAGCTCCTCATGCTGCTTCAGCGGAATCTGTACAACGAAATTTTTCTTATATTCTTTATAGAGAGACTTCATATCAAACGGAGCCTTCAAAAGCTTGACGCCCTTTCCGGTATCAGTGTATGTTGAAGGCTTTATAACTAATCTATCATGATTATCAGCAATTTTCTGAGCTTCTTCAAGAGTTATAATCTCAAATTTTTCATTAAGGAATCTGCCGTTTACATTTCGTATAACGCTTTTCACCGTCTGAACGTCCCTTATAAAGTAGTCGATATAGCATTTATCGCCCCATACTTCGGCAAAAGTATGATTATTCATATATTTTTTTATATTATAATGAAAAATAGGCTCAGGTACAAAGTCAGGTCTTATCATTCCTGTTTTTGCATATAAAAGTCTGTGCCATTCAAGCGGAACATCAATACCGAATCTGCCCCAGTATTTTTTTATTTCATTTTCCTGTTCACTTGTCAGCTGTGGAATAGGTTCTTTACCTTCGAGAATATGTTTCTTTATTGTTTTAAGATGGGCATTCCTCTTCCTGATATCGACATAGCGTCCTCTCATTCCCATCAGGTTTTTCTTCATCTTACTTTTTATACCCATTTTTTCACCTCAGAAATATATTTATATATGATAGAACCTCATTATTTTTATTATTAATCTTTTTCAATATTTGTTTTGCCGACAAATCTGTCAGCAACATCCTGTGCCTTTTCATCATAATCAACGCACGATTTCACATGAATATACTTGTTTTCGTCTTCCTGAGACTGCAGCAGACTATATGTTATTTTCTCCGCCCTGACTTTTCCGCTTTCACTGTCCTTTGCAAGGAAGAGATGAAGAACAACAGAGTAATCAGGGAAATATTCATGAGATACATAATCTGCACTCATAGACATATTCACACTGCCGAGAGAGTACGCTCTTATCTTATCACCGCTGATTTCGGCTTTTTGTACTACATGAGGATGATTACCTATGATAGCATCACAATAAGGCTGAAGCTCATTATACATCTGCACGCTGTATCTGCCGGGAACATCATTGAACTGTCCACCGCAATGAACGCAGGCAATTACATAATCAGCTTTCTCTCCTGCCCTTTTCAGCAATTCCTTGGCTTTTCCGATACACTCAAAGTCGTTCTGAGGAATATCATTATCATCTGTTCTTGCTGTAACAAGTGCTATTCCCCTTGCTCTTTTTATACTTGCCTTAACACGGTTGATTTTCTCCATAGGCAGAAGCTTTTTTACTTTTTCCTTATAGGGATTTCCGGATACACTTGCCTTATATTTTTTCAGTGTATTTACCTGTTCCCATTCCTCCTGAGAGTGCATGGTACCATCAGCTCTTGAATTAAGACAAGCTGTTAAGGAAACAAAAGCAATCCGTATACCCTTTATTTCCTTTATAAGAAAACGTTCTTCTCCCTCATAACCGGAAGGATACGTTCCCGTATATTCAATTCCTAATTTTTCAAGGAGCCTGATAGTTCTATCAATTCCCCTGCCGCCCATATCCAGACAATGATTGTTTGCAGTTGTAAGCATTGAGATTCCTGCTTCCTTAATAGCCCTGCAAAGCTCATCGGGACTGTTGTATGATATAGGATTCGGGTTATATCCGTATTTTTTTCCTGCAAAAACGGTTTCAATATTTCCGACGGAATATTCTGATTCAGCTATTACAGATTTTATTCCTTCAAGAGAAGCTTTAAAATCATATTTTCCGTCCTTCAACGCAGCTTTCAGCATTGGTCTGTCACAAGTTATATCTCCAAGAAAGCTTATCTTAATTAAATTATCCATTCTATATCAACCATTTACCAATTCGTTCCATTTTTTCTTAAGACCACCTGACGTATCCTGTGGTCCGCTTATTTCCCAGTCATCATTTCCTTCAAGAAGAACAGGTCCGTCCTCAGTGATGACAACATCCCAACCGATTGACTGGATTCCGTAAAATTGCTTATGTGCTTTTTTCACAAGTTCCTTAACCTCGTTCCAGTAAGGAAGCACAAAGCCCTCAAATCTGATATTGCTTAATGGGTGTTTTTCAAGCTTTACGCCAAAGGCGTCATGCGGGAAACCATATTTCATAAGCTCACCGCTGTCAAGGTTGATTCCTACACCGAGTCCGCCTACTGCCCTGTTATCAACAAAACAGTCTGCCGAAGAACTCAGACGAAGCATAGCAGAGAAAATTCCAACCTTGCCTGACTTTCCCTTTATTGTTACTATTCTTATAGTATTTACACTTCTTGTACCGAATCTGCATATTTCAGGGTGCTGCTTCACAACATCCTGAACAAGGATTCTTTTGCGTCTTATGCTTTCCACAAATTCCTTTTTGGAATACTCATGGTCATCGGCAGTAACTTTATCACCGCTGACTGTAACAAGCATTACACCATCAGCACATTCACCGTCTACGATCTTGTAGACAAGTTCGCTGCCGTCGGTGAGAAGCTCATCAATAGCTGTCCAGATTCCCTTTTCTTTGATGAACGCCTTTCCGTTTTCTATAAGAGCCTTTGACTCCACTATACACTTCTTTCCGATAGTTGATTCAAGATATGAAGCAAATACATATTTATCTCTGAGAAGGGAGATATAATTGTAATTTCCTGTTTTTGAAACTATATTTTTCTGATTTCCTGCATTTCGCATAATGCAGAAATCATTGTGCGAAATATAGCCATCAGAGCCACGGAAATCCTTTACATCCATTCCGTAGCTTGTGTAAAACTGGTTAAGCTCGTGATATTTGCAAAGCCACCTGAAATTATCCTTCCACATTTCCTTTTTTGTTTTTCTTTCAAGCTCAGGATAATATGTCGGCTTTTCTATAAGCTTTGATATTCCTATAACCTTTTTAGGAAATGTTGTGACTGTTTTAACCTTACGTGCCGCACCAACCATTTTACCGGATAATTTATCCACAAAACCGCTCATTTTAAATCACTCCAATTCATCTTCCCTGAAATGCGATAATTCTCTGGTCGATTATCTCGCCCTTTCTGATTCCCATTGCGTCTGTAAGAATCTTTCCCGGACGATCCTCAACAAGCTCGTCAACAAACTTGCATACCTCTTCCGAGATCCCCATGCTTGCCGTCTTGTAGAAAAGCGAAGGGGTGTGATCCACAACATAGTGCATTACACCGTCAACTATATAAACAGGCTCCTCAATCGTAGTAGGAATACTTGTTTCAACAGCACCTGCACGGTCGCAGCTGATATCAATTATGAGTGAATTGGGCATCATCTTTTTAAGATCTTCCTTGTAGATAATGTGATCCTTACGGTTTGTATCCCAGAGAAGAGCATTTACAACAACATGATACTCGCTGAGATTTTCTCTGAAAAGCTGCTCCATTTGTTTGTTGTATATTGTAACGTCTGCTCCGAGACAAGTAAGAATTCTGAGTGCTCCGTTAGCAACGTTGCCCCTTCCGATAAGAGCAACCTTTGTATTATAAGGCATTTCTCCATAGCACTGGAAAGCGTGCATTATAGCAGCTTCACCTGCCATTTCATTATTTCTCCAGAAGCAATGTCTTCCCTTATGGAACATATCCTCCCAGCAATATGCTGTAAGCCTGCTTCCGATTACAGCGTCGGTAATATCTCTGTTCTGCACAAGATGAACCCAGCCAAAGATAGTCTGTCCCTCGTGAAGCTCTCCGAGATAATCTGCATCGCCTATTTTTGCGTCGCAAATAATATCCTTTGAAAGAACTTCTTCTCTTGTAGCTATATTTGCTCCGTATTTTTTATAATCCTCGTCCGTATAGCCGAGAACATCGCCGAAGCCTTTCTCAAAATACAGGCAGTCTGTGTTCTTTATTTTTGAAAGATCAGCCGGAACAATAGCTCTTCTCTGCTCATTTTCCTTGCGGCTGATAGGAAATCCCATTGTCTTCATTTATTACCTCCATACAGGTGAAATGCTTTTATTGTTTATTAAAGGAATGCATCTCCGAGTGTTTTATCAATAAATACATCCTTCAGAACTGATTCTGTAAGATCTCCGAAAGTAGGACCGCTTCCGTTCTGGTTTGTTTCAGGAGTTATGTTAAGCTCTATGAATACAGGCTCGCCATTTTTGCCGACCGCAAAATCCCAGCCTATAATGTTAAGCTGCGGAAGCTGTGAAGCCTCTCTTTTTACTACCTTGATTATTTCATCATAGCCCGGAACTACTACATCCTTGAAAGCAAAACCATTCGGATGAACGGTTGCCCATCCCTGAGCCTTACTTACGGCTCTTTCACTGAGACGACCGTCAGGCTGAACATCACAGGCAAATCCGCCTGATGAATAGTTATCAACACGCGCACCGTCGCTTCCGATTCTGATCTGAGCTGAAAGAATATGAACCTTGCCCTTGAAGTAGAAGGTCTGTATTCTCAGTGTATTGAGGGATGAAGCATTCAGCTTTGCAAGATCCTCATGCTGAGTAACCAGTTCCTGAACTATAAAGTTCATGCCGTAGTCCTTAAAGAACTTACGGACTGCCGCTTCAGTAACCTCGCCCTTTTCAAAAACAATGATATCTCTGCCGCCTGAAGAAAATGTAGCACACTTAAGTATAAATCTTTCTTCTTTAAGACAAAGCTGGATAGCCTGTTCTCTGCTTATTACATTCTGATTGCCGTCATAATATCTTCCACATGAATTCTTTACGATCGTTCTCGGACGGATAAGATTCGGGAAAAGCTTATCATATCCGCATTTATCAGCATAAGCTCTGCCCCAGAGAATATTATTGAAATAAGGATAGATTTTTTCTTCCATCATATCATCTGGAATATAGCGTGGATCAAAACCTCCCTTTCCATCGCAGTAAATCTGATACCAGTATTTCTTGGGCTTGATTCCATAGGGCTTCCAGAACTCCAGTACCTTGCTTTCAAACTCGCCGTCACGTCCCTTATAGCCACCGTCAAGAATTTCCAGTCTCTTCTTTGCATTTTTTCTTACGCACTGTATTCTTCTGATATTTTTCACCTTAATATAAGCTTTTTCAGCAATTATACCGCTTTTGCTTTTATGCTTCATTTTAAATTCCTCACAATCATTTCAGCGTTCAGCTGTTATTTTATCTTCAATCCGAAATACTCATAAACCTTTCTTGTCTTGGGATCTTTGAGAAGTGGCTCCTTGCTCTGAGCCGCCATAAGACCTGAAAGTGAATTTATTTCGATAATTTTGAACATCTCATCTGTTACAGCCACATCAAAGCCCCAGTATCTGAGCTGAGGATATGAAAGACAGATTTCCTTAAGCTTTTCGATTATTATGTCCCAACGAGGAATCTGTATATCAAATGACACTCCTGAATCAGGATGATTTGTAATTATAGTTGGTGTGCCGTTTGCATCCTGAGACTGCGTAAACAGAATCTTTCCTGTATTTTCATCAATAATTGATTCTATACCGCCTGCATGAGCATTATCTACGCCGTTACTGTTTTTGTTTCCGAAACGGATAAAGGAACGCATTACAACAAGCTCTCCGTTGCAGTTTGCAATAAGAACACGCATTGTATTTGTAGCATCCTTCCAGATATTTCTTATATCCTTGTGATTTACGATATACTCAAGAATGAGGTATGAATAAAGTCCCTTAAGGAAGCTGACAAGCTCTCCTTCGCTGACTTTTTTTCCTGTAATCTTGAAGTTGGCACCATCAAATTCAAGACGGTAGAAGCCAACTCCGCAGGCACCCCAGAGTCGTTTGCAGGCAAGAATCTTCTTTTCCTTTAGAAGTTCGATAATGCCTTCGTAGTCCGCTTTCTTCTCTGCCGGACAGTCTACAAGCTTCATAACCCTGTTCTTATCAAGCTGATAATAATATTCAGGAAGATAATCGTTGTACTTTGAAAGCACATATTTCATAGTCATCTTATCGTCAATCCAGAACGAATACTCACCGTTAACGGGATGCAGACTATAATAATCACGTGCTGAAAGATAATCCTTATAATTCTTTTTAAGATTTTCTTTGCCGTAAAGATTCATATCACTTGCATGAAAGCCATGGCGTGAACACCACATTCTGTCGCCGAAGGAAAGATTGCTCTTTCCGAAAATAATCTTCTTCTTTGATGATACCCAGTGATACCAGCCGAGTACCGAACGGTTTCCCATAAATCTCTTGAGAACAGCTTTTTCTAATTTCATTTCAGACCCCCGTATGTATATATCAGATCAGTTTTATGATACTGTCTTAATCTGTAATTTCAAGATAATTGTCATTCAGCTTTTTCAGTTGTTCAAGCGTTATATTATCCATCTGGAACATATTGATATTATTTCTTATGTAATTTTCTGAATAATTCCACCATTTCATTTCTTCTAAAAACTCAATGACATTATCATCAAATCTCTGTCCTACTTTTCTTGCAGGAACTCCAGCCCATATTTCGTAGGGAGGAATATCGTGTGTTACAACTGCTCCTGCACCTATAACAGCACCATCTCCGATTTTAACATTTCTCAGTATATTTACTCCACTGCCTATCCAGACATCATTGCCTATTTCCAGCGGCTTATCAAAGGAGGAATAAGTTCCTGCCGTTTCTGTAAGACCATATTTTTCTCTGAACGGAAAAGGGTGCGTAGAAATTCTTGTGTAGTCGTGATTTGCACCGCCTATACTTACGTTCCATGAAATTGAACAAAACTTTCCGATTTCAGCATACTTTACAACTGTATTGTAGCCAGTATATGAAAAGTCTCCGATATTGGTATTAAAGATCATTCCACGACGCTCTATTGTGCATTTTTTTCCCAATACAGAGTCTGTTATAAAGCACTGATCGCCGATAACAGAATTATCACCAATCTCGGAAGCTCTTACTATTACATCCTTGAATATTTTTACATCCTTGCCAAATATGTTTTCAGCCATGATTTCCTCCAGTTATATCATACCACTATATACGTCTTCTTTTATTTTCATGAGAGAATAGATCATATCTATAAAAGGTGCGTCAACGTTGTTCTTTTCTGCAAGACCTCTTATATATCCGGCGATATATTCGTTTTCTGTCATTCTCTTATTCAAAACGTCTTCAAGCATTGAAGTATGCTTTGATTCCTTATATGAGAGAAAATAATTCATAACATCCTCTATATCATCCTCTGTTATCAATATATCCTCAAGTGCAGCCACGAATTTGAACTCCCTCATAATGATACGACAGATCTTCTGAGCTTCGGGAGAATTCTTGAACATCGAATAATTAATTCCGGTAAGAGCAGTCAAGGCATTTCCTGCAACATTCAGCATAAGCTTTTTCCATATTGAATGAACTATATCCTCATCCCAATAGCACTTTATACCCACGTCTGTAAGTATTGTATATACATCCTTAAGGCTCTCTATATGGTGATTGAAATAGCTTCCGATATGATATTCACCTGGATTCTGATATTCAAAGCCGTCTTCGGTAATTGTAGTATTTGGTCCCTGTGCAAAGCCTTCCAGAATAATATTGTCAGGAAAATGCGAACGCATGAACTGATATGAATAAACACCATTCTGAAGCGGAACAATGATAGTCTCATCAGTAATCAGTTCCTTCAGACATTGCGTGGATGATTCAAGAGAGTAATTTTTAACGCAGATAAAAACAACCTTTATCGGCTTTTTCAGATCATCCTTGTGCGAAACAATCTGCGGAGAAAATTCTTCACCATTAATCGACATTTTTTTACTGCGTAATCTGTCAGCATGAACGTCATCTGCAAGCAAAATAAAATCGTCGCAATATTTCTTCCATAATAAATGTGCAAGCGGTGTTCCGATTGCACCAAGACCGATTAATGCGATACATGTATTCTGCATTTCGCAAATCCTTTCCATTCTGTTATTTCATGTATATTTCAACCATTTCGTCTGTGTCATACTTTTCAAGCATCATTGATTTTCCGTTTTCATCTGTAAAGACAACGGTATTCTGAATATAATCAATTGTATTCTTAAGTTCTTCGATTGAGTCTTCTACAATAAATGCTCTGTATGCCACCTGTTTAAGTGTTCCCATATTTTTATCGTCTATAACGTCATTGACATTATTGTTAAGAACAAGCTTTGCAACAGACGAAAGCTTTCTTACTTCTTCAACTCCGGCAATACTGCTGATCTTTCCCTTTCCGATAAGCGGAGAAAGCTTACAGCAATACTTTCCGTGAAGATAGGGATCACTGAGTGTTTCTATATCAACCTCTGCCATTTTTCCTGTAAGAGCAAAATTGATAAGCATTTCAGGAGAGCTGATTCCGTTTACAGCAGCGATAATATACTGCTCTCTTGCACCGCAGAGTCTGTAACCAGGCTCATAGATATACGGAATACCGTCTTCAACGAAGCATTGAATAAAGATAGGACCGTTCTGCATTTCTATACCGCGGAACATATCCTTAAGCAGCTTGTCTGTATTTTTTATATGATCGCCGGTATACTTGGACGGGAAAATATACGATGTAGGAAGCTGGGCAAGTCCTTCTCCCTGCTTGAGTACATATCTGTCACACATAGCGATAAATACAGGGTTTCCATCCTGAAAATAATAATACAGAACAGCTTCATCACCTGTCATATATTTCTCAATTATGTAGTTCTTGCTCGGTGAATAGGAAAGGGCTTTTTCTATTCCCTTTGTCAGTTCTTCATAGTTCTCACAGATTGTTATTCCCTTTGAGCCGCTTGAATCTACCGGTTTTACAATTACAGGAAATTTTATACTGCCATTTTCTATATCGGCTTCTGTGTATTCCGGAATTACAGGAACATTATATTTTCTGCACACATCCTTGAACATTTTCTTATCAGTCATAAGGCAGAACTGATCGTAGCTTCCGTAAGTAGGAAGACCTGTCTTTTCACCGATTTTTGCGTAATAAGGAAGCAGAAGATCTACATTTCCGGTGAAAATACCGTCAATTCCTTCATTTTTGCAGAGCTCTGCAACTGCATCAACATCTGTTGTACTTACCATGAAGGATTTATCAGCGTACTTTTTCGCCGGAGAATCCTCAAGATAATCAGTAACATAAGCTTTTACGCCATATTTATGGGCAAACTCAATTGCTTCTATGCTTGCGGTAATTCCGCCGAGAATGAGCAATTTTTTATCTTTCAGTTTATTGCAGTCAAACATTTTTCAAGCTCCTTTATAATCATTTTCATATCATCTTCATCATATCTCTGATCACACGGCAGAGGAAGAATGTTCTCTGCATAGTCCTTTTCTATCGTGTCATCCATCTTAAGCACATCGGGCCAGAGAGTTGCAACAAAAATCTTCTTCTGAGCAAGCATTTTCTTTATCTCCATACCATTTTTGCAATAAAACGGATAAGCATAGGGACCGACCGGAGTTTTCAGGGTCAGACCATTAATACCTTCCAGATGACTGGAAAGAGTCATAAAATTACGGTTTCTTTTTTCAATGACAGCTTCATAGTCAATTGCACCCAGTATATTATGCGTAAAAGCTGACATTTCACACAGCTCTGTATCATAAAACGCATGGTCGTTGGATTTGAAATCATCATAGTAATCGGACGCTGAATTCATTTCAAAGCGTCCCATAATATGTCTTAATCTGTTCATTGAAATATCGATATCAAGCTTTTCATCAAGAACTGCGTCTGTTGAAGCATAGGCACCATCCGGCACGCCGAAGAACTTCCGGCAGGAATAGACTGTATCCACGCTCTCAGCAGGTTTCTGGAAGAAAGCCTGTACATTATCAAAAATAATATTGCCGTATTTCTTTTTCATTGCGGCAGCACAGTCGTTATTGAGCTGCCCGTAATAATTCACGATATAAAGCCATTCATCTTCATTCAGCTTTTTATCAAATAACGGCATAAAATCTGCGTCTATGTGATAGAACTCAGCTTCGAAGCCTTCCTTTTCACACATCGCAGATACGGAACCACAAAGAAAATGAGGAAGATATATTTTCCTTGCTTTTCTTGCTTTAAGAATATAAATAAGCGCATTACGAGCTGTATTCAACGCCTTCAGATCAGAGTAATACTCGTGGCTGACAAGCTTTTCAAGACCGAAATATCCACCTATTTCCTTCAAAATATCTCCCTCAAATCCTATTTATTATTTTACACGGACTCTGATCCACTTCTCAGAGTTATCCATCATATCAAGCATTTCATCCATGCCTGAGAATTTCATTACGAAGCAGCCAAGAGTTGTATTCGCACCAGTAAAGGTAGAGATGCTGTCTCCAGGCTTCTTTATAAGGTGATTTTCTACAATTTTTTCTCTTGCTTCTTCTGAGATTTCCACTGTATCAAGAATTCCATCCTCAAGGCTGTGCACGGCAAAATACGACCAATACCCCTGTGCTTCTGTTTCTTCGGGAAGGACAATCTTTTCGCCCATAGCAGCCCTTACTGAATATTCTACAAGATCAATTCCTGTTGCATATCTGATTACATCCGGAATATAATTTCCGCCGTCTCTGGGAGCAACCTCCATAAGATAGACGTTATAATCCTTATCAATACGCATATCAAAATTGTATGTGCTTGTTTTCATATCAAGGGATGTGAGCAGACGCTGTATCTCGTTATGGATTTTATCCTGAACGTCAGCAGGCATATTATAGGGGAAACTTGCTGAAACCGGTACAAACGGATTCTTACACTTCGGATTGAAATGATCGTTCGCAAAACAGCGAAAAACCAGCTTTCCATCCACGGACAGTCCGTCTCCGGCAATCTGATAACCAAACTTTTCTACATATTCTTCAATTATAATACGCTTACCCCTTGAATACGACATAGCATATTCAAGCTTTTCTTCTGCCTGTTCAGGAGTATCAATCCTGCATACGCCCTTGCTTCCGGATGAATCAACAGGCTTTACAATTACCGGAAATTTAAAATATCCGTTATTCATATCAGCCGCAGCCTCTGCCACGGAGCTGTATCCCTTAGCAACGGGGGTGCAGAATCCATTTTCTGCGAGATAAGCTCTGAACTGGTCTTTATTGCACAGAATTTCAACAGACTTGTACGGATTTCCCGGCAAACCAAGCTTTTCAGCAACATAAGCTGCTGTGGGAGCAGCCGGATCAGAGGCATAAGCCAGAACTCCGTCAACTGCTTCTTCCTGAGCCACCTTAAGAATAGCTTCCTTATCTGTTGTGCTTTCAAGATAAAACTTATCTGCCGAATACTGTCCCGGATTATCTGTCAGAAAATCGCATAATACTGTATAATAACCGAGCTTCTTTGCGGTTTCTATTGCAACAACCTGCTGTGCAGAACCACCAAGCAATAAAATCTTCTTCATACTGAATCTACTTAATCCTTATCCATTTCTAAAATTTTATCTATATATTTACGCGGAACCTTCTTTGAGATGATGCTGTTTCCGTCTGTATCATATCCCATAAAGCTTCCTCTCTGAACGTTTCCTCTTACTGAGCTGGACTTTCTGTTGAATACCATCTGTACCAGTTTAAATATCATTTTCACATCAAGCATGAAACTTACATTTTCTACATAATAAACATCGTTTTCAAACTGCTCTGACCATGATGATTCATAGCCAGTCTCTATAATTACGGGACACTCAAGTCCTGGTCTTACAGCCGATCTCATACGATGTCTGTCAGACATATATGTCGTATACTCATCAACAAGCGGACGGGGACCTATGAGAGACATATCGCCCTTGAAAATGCTCCAGAAATTCAGAAGCTCATCAAGAGAAGTTTTTCTCACGAATTTTCCGAATTTTGTTACTCTGTCCTTTGGCGGCAGAAGTTCTCCATTTCCGTCTGTTTCGTTAGTCATATTACGGAATTTCACAATACGGAAAATTTTTCCGTTCTTACCGCATCGTTCCTGCTTGAAGAATATCGGATTGCCCACATCAAAATATGTACATATACCTATTATAAGATTTATTGGCAATGTTACCGTCAGAGCAAGGAATGAAACGAAAATATCAATCATTCTCTTTACAAATATCGTATAGATGCTTTTTCTCGGTTTTACCTTATCGAACCGTTTATTCATATATTCAAGCGTATCTTCCTTAATAAGCTGTCTGACTGTCCGTCTCTGCTCAGTGGTAAGATTATAATCGTCAAGATCGACGCACTCACCTTCGGTCAGAATTACAGCTTCTTCTGCTGTATTGCTTCTTACTAAAGTTTCCATAATTATTCCTCCGTGAATTATATATAAACAGCCATGATATCTATGCTGAAATACTCAAATTATTATTTTCACTTCAAAATCACATCGCAGATTTTGTCTACATCCTCAGTTGTCAGATCTGAATAAAGCGGGAGTGTAAGGATTCTTCGGGAAATCTCCGCAGCTACCGGTGTTTCTTCGGGATTGTCGTTTTTGTAGCAATCCATTTCATTTATAGCAGGATAGAAATATTTTCTCGCAAATATATCTGCCTTTTTTAGTTCTTCATAGACATCGTCCCTTGATTTTCCGAACTCATCCGGATCAAAGCATACTGCGTAATATGCGTAATTAGGTGTGACATCCTTCTGAGCCTTCATAAGCTTTATACCCTTCACACCGCCGAGTCTTTCATCATAGCGTGCAGCGGCTCTGCCTCTTGAAGCTATACACTCATCAATATTTCTGAGATTGCATATACCCATTGCGGCACGGAACTCGTCCATTTTAGCATTTCCGCCGATTTCATCTACACAATCTTCTGATTTTATACCAAAGTTCTTGAGGTTGTGCATACTCTCACGGAGGGATTCATCACTGAATGAAACTGCTCCGCCCTCGATAGTATTAAAAACTTTTGTTGCATGGAAGCTGAACATGGAAGCGTCTCCGTAGTTTCCGATACCGTTTCCCTTGTATTTCACACCGAAGGCATGGGCGGCGTCATAAATCACCTTAAGCCCATGCTTCTTTGCAATTTCTTCTATTTTTTCAACGTCGCAGATTGCACCGTACACATGAACAGGCACAATTGCAACGGTTTTTTCAGTAATAAGAGCCTCAATTTTTTCTGGATCAATCGTATAATCATCAGGTCTGATATCACAGAATACCGGCTTGAGACCGTTTCTCGTGATAGCGTGAACCGTCGAAACGAACGTAAACGGAGTAGTAATAACTTCTCCGCCCTTTTCCTTCAGTCCCATAGCCTGAATAACTGTCTCAAGTGCAAGATGTCCGTTCACGAACATTGAAAAATAACGCACTCCGAGATAATCAATAAGGCTGTGCTGAAGCTTTTTATATACAGGCCCCATATTTGTAAGATGATGATTTTCAAATATAGGCTTTATTTCTTTTATATAATCCTCGTAGGAAGGCATAGATGAGCGTGTTACAAAAATACTCATTATCCGCAAACTCCTTTCAGCTGATTATTATTCTTCTGTTATTTTAAGAATATCAGCCGCAATATCATCAATACTTCTCATATTTCCGTCAGATATACACTCAACAACACTCCATCCGAGTGTTTCTGCACAGAAATCTGCTGCAAGTCTTGAGCGTCTGAGGTAATCGAGATTGCTCTCATGTATATCCTTTTTTGCTTCGTTGCCGTCATAACGCTTTGTCATAAGTCCCTGACTCACATCAGGATCAACGCGAAGGTATATTGTACGGTAAGGCTCAGGAATTCCGATAAGCCTGTACTCATACTCAAAGAGCCAGCTTATGAAAGCTTCCCATTTATCCTCAGGGAGCTTTGCACACTGATGAATTGCATTGGAGGTTGTATATCTGTCTGCAATAACGATACCACCATCAAGGTAGAACTGCTTCCAGTTCTTTGCATAACTTGCAAAACGGTCAACCGCATAGAAGCTTGAAGCTGCATACGGATTTACAGAATTAGGATCTGTTCCGAACTCTCCTGCAAGATACATCTTGACGAGTGCGGAAGAATCGCTGTCGTAATCGGGAAAGGAAACCTTAAGAACATTTTTTCCCTGATTTTTAAACTGATTGTAAAGTCTTTCAGCCTGAGTAGCCTTTCCGCTGCCGTCAAGCCCTTCAATTACTATTAATTTACCGCTCATAACACCTTATCCCACATTGACGGTCTCACGGCCGCCGTACATTTTTTCGTAATAGTTCTGGTATTCACCTGAAATAATTTCCTTCCACCAGTCCTGATTTTCAAGATACCAGTTGATAGTCTTCTGGATACCGTCAGCAAACTTTGTTTCAGGCAGCCATCCAAGTTCATTATGGATCTTTGTGGGATCAATTGCGTATCTCATATCGTGACCCTTACGATCAGTCACATAGGTAATAAGGCTTTCCGGCTTGCCGAGTGCTTTACAGATAATCTTAACTATATCAATGTTTCTCATTTCGTTATGTCCGCCAACATTGTAGACCTCGCCTACTCTGCCATTGTGAATGATAAGGTCAATAGCACGGCAGTGATCCTCAACATAAAGCCAGTCTCTGACATTAAGTCCCTCGCCGTATACCGGAAGCGGCTTGTCTGCAAGTGCATTTGCAATCATAAGCGGAATAAGCTTTTCCGGAAAATGGTAAGGACCATAGTTGTTTGAGCATCTTGAAATTGTAACAGGCAGTCCGTATGTTCTGTGGTATGCCTGTACAAGAAGGTCAGCAGAAGCCTTTGATGAACTGTACGGACTTGAAGTATGCAGAGGTGTTTCCTCAGTGAAGAAGAGGTCCGGTCTGTCAAGCGGAAGATCTCCATATACTTCATCAGTTGAAACCTGATGATAACGCTTGATGCCGAATTCACGGCAGGCATCCATAAGAACAGCCGTACCCTTGATATTTGTATCAAGGAAAACCTCGGGATTTTCGATAGAACGGTCAACATGAGACTCAGCTGCAAAATTCACGATTATGTCTGGCTTTTCCTCTCTGAAAAGTGCGTATACAGCGTCCCTGTCGCAGATATCTGCCTTGACAAATCTGAAATTCGGATTATCCATAACGTCCTTAAGCGTTGAAAGATTTCCTGCATAGGTAAGCTTGTCCACACACACAATTCTGTAATCGGGATGATTATCCAGCATATGGAAAACGAAATTTGAACCGATGAAGCCTGCGCCTCCCGTTACTACAACAGTCATTGATTATTCCTCCAGTAATGATAAAATATACTTTCCGTAGTCAGTCATTTCAAGCTCCTCGCCGAGCTTTCTGAGCTGATTGTCATCTATGAACTTCTTACGCCATGCAATTTCTTCGATACATGAGATGTAGAACCCCTGCATTTCCTGAACGGTCTTAACAAAACCGCTTGCCTTGTGCATTCCCTTGGGAGAGCCCGTATCGAACCATGTCATGCCTCTGCCCATAAGGGTTACGTTAAGAAGTCCCTTTTCAAGATAAGCATTGTTGACGGACGTAATTTCGATTTCACCTCTTGCGGAGGGTTTGACATTTCTTGCAATTTCAACAACGTTGTTATCGTAGAAATAAAGTCCCGGAACAGCATAATTTGACTTCGGCTGCTTTGGTTTTTCCTCAATTGAAATAACCTTCTTTTGCTCGTCGAATTCAACCACGCCGAATTCACGGGGATTCTTTACAGGATAACCGAATATAGTAGCTCCGCCGTCAAGAATCTTCTTTTTTGCGTCAGCAAGAACATTTGACATTGTTGCTCCATAGAAAACGTTGTCGCCAAGAACGAGACATACGTCATCATTGCCAATAAAATCCGCACCAAGTATGAAAGCGTCTGCAAGACCTCTGGGTTCGTTTTGTATTGCGTACTGAATGTTTATTCCCAGTCTGGAGCCGTCTCCAAGAAGATTTTTGTAGTCGTTTATATCACGGGGAGTTGATATCACAAGGACATCACGGATTTTTGCAAGAAGAAGCATTGAAAGCGGGTAATAGATAAGCGGCTTATCGTAAATTGGAAGAAGTTGTTTGCTTACTGCGATAGTGGTGGGATAAAGCCTTGTCCCCGCACCGCCTGCTAAAATTATACCTTTCATAAAAACCTCCACATAAAAGAGAATCTGCATTAATTTCTGCTATTTTATTCAAGTTGCTTTTATTTATTATCACCTGATTATTAATTGCTTTTTAAATATAAACCGTCCACAGGCATAGTTGTATTATTATACATTCTTTATTATATCAAAAACGACATCAAATGTCAAGGAAAATAGACAAGTACAATTTATTTAATAAATATTACAATTTTTTCTTTTAAATAATAAGATCTTTTATCGTAAATTTGAATGATAACCGTTATATTTCATACCTATTTATTATATCACTTAGTTTTCACAACTTCAACACTTTTATAAAAAATCCATTAAGGAAACAAAATACAAGTCCGCCACCCCGATTTTTTCGTCATTTTCACCTACGCCAAACACTAAAAACCGGTAGATTAACCAATATTTTTCACTCATTCTTCTTTAACACCTGTTTTTTCTGAAACTATAAAAGCAGCTCCGGAAAAATTTCCGGAGCTGCTTAATTTAAATTCAATTTTCAAACCATTATTCCGGCAGTACGTCAATAAGCTTGAGCAGTTTTTTCTGTACCGCAAGAGCGTCTCTGTTAGTAATTCCGTCACCAACATTTGAGCAGTCGGAATTTACTGCTCCCTGCTTTGTCATTGCACTCGCATCAGAGCCGTCTACTGCATATACATCAGGATTTCCGAGAGACTGCATGATAAGTATAGCATCTGAAAGTGCAAGATTTCCGTCACAATTAGCGTCACCGTAATTGACATCCGGAATGGGCTCAGTTGTCGGATCTGTTGAAGGATCAGTCGGAGGTTCTGTCGCAGGAGGAATAGGATTATCTGTTCCTGTATCACCAAGACCATCCTTATATGTTCCGTCGGGTTCATAACCGTAATAAAGCTCGCCGTTTACATATACAGGAACATAAGGCGACATTACACCGTGAGTGCTTCCTGTTGCGTCTGTTGTAGGCTTAGCATCAAGAATTTCCTTGTTTGAGAAGTCGTTTGAAGCATCCCAGCCGCTTCCGTAATTCGGGCAGACAAATGCAAGAAGAATTTCACACTGCTGCATTCCCTCAGAAACAGGGAGAACAGCACGTCCGTCAGGAAGTGTAACTTCAACATAATAAATATTTCCGTCATACTTTACAGGCTTTGAGATTTCTGCTGGCTTTATGCCCTTTGCAGCATACATTGCAGACTGGTCACGGTCGCAGCGGACAACGATGCTCGCCGGATCAATTCCGGCATTAGCGAATTCACTGAGATCCATATAATAGCGGAAGGAAATGTTATCCTGTACTCTTGCCGGCCATGCAGAGTGGTTTGTGATCTTGAAGCTGAGAGTAATTCCGCTGTCCGTGCTTCCCTTGTTGAGAGTTTCTACAAAGAACTCAGGACCGTCATGAACTTCCTTGGGTGGGAATGAAGGATCAGACTTTCCGCCGTACTTGTCAAGCATCTTACAGAGAATAGCTGTAAATCCGGCATTATAGTCAGTTGCAACCTCGTTATTGATATAGTTGTTTCTGTCGTCCTCGTAAGAACCGTCCTGTGTAGGACCTCCGGCAAGTGCACCATAGAGAGTGTGTCTGTTGCGCTCAGGCATATAGATATCATTTTTCCATGAGCCATGAGCTGTTCTGTGGTGAGCGTTGTGAGCAGGCTTATCACCATAGCCTACAACGTAGCTCTGACCAGTCGGATTATCACCAAGGACATAATTGATCTGGGTTTCGTAGAATTTCTCATAATCAGAAGTATCTGTATCAGCAAGAACAGTATCAGAAGCAACAGCAGTAATAAAAGCGGCTGTCTGAGCATATCTTGCACAGCCCCAGTTATGAATATATGCAAGCTTGCCGTCAACTCTTTCAACATCATATGTAAGATAATCAACGTGCTTCTTTACATGATTGATATATGTAGCATCCTTTGTATTGATAGCATAAAGGAGCATTGCACCCTGCATTACATCGTCCCAGCACATACACCATGTATATTTAAGAACATCCTGTCCAAGCTCCTTATCAAGATTCGGAATATAGCTTGCTGCCTTATCAAGGTATGCCTTATCGCCTGTTGCGATATAAAGCCAGTTTGCGGCATAGAAAAGCTCATCATAAAAATGACTTGAACGGTAGAAATTAGGTGCATTACTGAGAGCATACACTTCATCTCCAGGAGATGCTGCAGCAACCTCGAAAATATGCTCAGCGTGTTCAAGGTATTCAGCAAGCTTTGAATCGTCTACTCTTCCTTTAAGAGCGCAGTAGCCTGATGCAAGAGCCGCTGACATTCCGCCAAATACAGCCGAACATCCGGAAGAAGCCTTATAAATCTCACGTGCTTCTTCATATGATGTACCAGCGTCCTCCATACCATACTGATAAAGTTCGACCGGTCCCCACCATGTATGGTCAATAGTACCGTTACCTACCTGAAAAACAATCTCATCACCGAGGTCGCAGTCAACGAAGTAATCAAGAACAAATTCAAGGTTATTGACATAATTCTGCATTTCGCCGCTGTTTTCAATTCCTTCTGGATACTGATAAAGTCCCCATGCAAGAACAGATGTCGTATACGCCATAGGCAAATTGAACTTTACATGGTCACCAGCGTCATACCAGCCTCCCTTGATCTCGTCGATCATTGTTGAGTCGGCACGCCACTCAACACGGTTCCATTCCGGAAGCGGTCCTGCCTGCTGACATTCATAGAAATACAGTGATTTCTGAAGTGCCTCTGCATAATCAGGATTTCCGGAAGCTGCTGTCACAGTCGTCTGAAACGCATCTGACGCCGGAGCAGAGATGTTGACAGCTCCGGCAACGGAAGCCATCATTGCTGCTGATACCACAGCGCATGTCAGTTTTTTAAACATAGTTTTCCTCCCCATTTTACTGTTCTTTGTGCTGACAGAGCAGTATAAATCTTATTATGTCAATTATGCCACATATTTCTAAGTTTGTCAAGATAAAATCTACAATATTTTAAGAAATCATTAATAAAAAAGGCGATACATCTTCATGTATCACCTTTTCCAGCGTATTAATATCATTCCGACAGATCGTTAATTATTTTTTCAAGTACAGGAAGATCTTTTTCAAGAGTTTTTTTCATTTCTTCCTTGCTTGTATAAAGAAGATCCTGTGGTTTTCTTACGGCAATAAAGAGATCATGCGAAATATCACTTTTCTCCAGACCAATACGTTCTGCAAAATTTGTGTTTTTCAGATAGAATCTGCCGCTTCTGATGTTGATATTATCAGGGAACAGCTCGCTCAGATCAAGTAGTTCCATTTCCGGATTGACAGACTCCAGAAATTTACTGTCACCGATAACAATAACGCTTTCCGCACTGTTAAGCTGAGTTGTAAGACTCGTATCAGAACCATTTGAATATCCGCCGGCAGCATTGTCAGGTCTGTGTATGAAGTAAACAGAAGCTTCTGTCTTTCCGTTATCGTTGAAATCCTCGGACATATCGTCAATGTATTCTTTAAGTTTCGTAGAATTTCCGACAGTACCGTCTCCGCTTATCACAAGAACTACCACATCCGGATTTGTTCTTGTGAGCAGGCTATGTGCCAGAACGACAACGATAATTGCAAATACTGCCGCTATCCCGAACCACCATTTATTATGGTAGAAGAAATTTCCGATTTTTTTCCATAAAGACAGTTTTACCTTTCCCTCTGTTTCCTCGTGGATTTCCTCAGATTCCTCAATGATGCCCTGTTTCAGACGCATGAGTTCTTTTTTTTCCTCAAGGATACGTCTGTCGTATTCTTCCTGACGTTTTTTTTCACGTTCAGCGATACGCCGTCTGATTTCTTCCTGCTGAGCTTCTTCTTCCTTCTGACGCTGGATACGAAGCTCTTTATTTACTTCAAAGACGCTCTTTTTTATATCAAGTCTGTCATCTTTGTCATCAGCAGGAGATACCGTCTTATTTTCTTTATCTTTATCCTTCATTTCAGAACAATCAGCCTAACGGACGCATTGTCGGGAAGAGAAGTACATCTCTGATAGACGGACTGTCTGTAAGAAGCATTACAAGTCTGTCAAGACCGAAGCCCAGACCACCAGTAGGCGGAAGTCCGTATTCAAGAGCTGTTACGAAGTCTTCATCAACCTCGCCTGTATTATCTCCGAGAGCACGTCTTGCTTCAACCTGCTGTACAAAACGCTCCTTCTGATCGATAGGATCATTAAGCTCAGAGAAGGCATTTCCCATTTCACGGCAGTAGATGAAGTATTCAAAACGCTCAGTAAATGCCGGATCAGTAGGCTTTCTCTTTGCAAGAGGTGAATTTTCAACAGGATAATCATATATAATAGTAGGCTGAATAAGCTTATCTTCAACAAACGCATCAAAGAATGCAATAAGAACGTGTCCCTTTGTAGCGTTCTTTCCCTCTTCAACTTCTACGCCGTGAGCCTTTGCACACTCTCTTGCGTCCTCATCAGTAGCCCAGTCGTTATAGTCAACGCCTGCATACTTCTTTACAGACTCAGCCATTGTGAGACGCTCCCATGGACTTTCCATGTCAATCTCAACACCCTGATATGTGATCTTAGCAGTTCCGCAGACATTTCTTGCGATAGTTCTGTACATATTTTCGATTATATCCATCATGCCGATATAGTCAGTATATGCCTGATACATCTCGATAGTAGTGAACTCAGGGTTGTGGGAAGTATCCATACCCTCGTTGCGGAAGATTCTTCCGACTTCGTAAACACGGTCAAATCCGCCTACGATGAGCTTTTTAAGGTTAAGCTCTGTCTCGATACGCATGAACATATCCATATCAAGAGTATTGTGGTGTGTCTTGAATGGTCTTGCAGCAGCTGCAATCTGGATAGGAAGAAGCACAGGAGTTTCAACCTCGATATATCCGAGATTATCAAGATAATTTCTTATCTCAGTAATGATGCGGCTTCTCTTTACGAATGTATCCTTGACATCGGGATTTACGATAAGGTCAACGTAACGCTGACGGTATCTCATATCCTGATCCTTTAGTCCGTGCCACTTTTCGGGGAGGGGAAGAAGTGACTTTGAAAGAAGCACGATGCTCTTTGCATGAACTGAGATTTCGCCCTTCTTTGTTCTGAATACAAAGCCTTCAACACCGATGATATCACCGATATCCCACTTTTTCTTGAATTCCTTGAACAGATCAGCACCCACCTCGTTGGAACGGATATAGACCTGAATTCTGTCAGAGCCGTCACGGATATCAATAAAGTTTGCCTTACCCATATCACGCCAGCTCATAATACGTCCTGCAAGACGTACAATATTCTCATTAAGAGCCTCAAGACCAGCCTTTGCCTTTTCCTCGTCGTCGCCTGCCTCAGCAAGAACAGCGGCTTCCTTTGCTTCATATTCAGCCTTATAGTCAGCCGCAAGACCTGTCACATCAAACTTCGTGATCTGATATGGATCCTTTCCTGCTTCCCTGAGAGATGCAAGCTTGTCAAGACGATCCTTTTTAAGGATATTTATATCAACAACAGGCTCTTCCTGAACCTGATTTTCGATGTTTTCACTCATTTTTACTTTCCTTTCTGCACAGTACAGATATGCCGTGATTCTCCGTTTACTTGGAGATTTCCAGTACCTCAAATTTCAGCTCTCCGGCAGGAGCCTCAACCATAAAAATATCTCCGACCTTCTTCTTCATTGCAGCCTTGCCGATCGGTGATTCATCGGATAATTTTCCTTCTCTTACGTTAGCGTGGTTTGTTCCCACGATAGTAAAGGTTTCAATCTTTCCGTTATCAAGACGCTTGATAGTAATCTTTGAGCTCATTCCGATTTCGTCTACGGAGATGCTGGATTCATCAACTATTTCAGCATTATCAATAGTATACTGAAGTTCAGCAATCTGTGCTTCAAGGATAGCCTGCTCGTTCTTTGCCTCATCATACTCAGCGTTTTCGGAAAGGTCTCCGTATGAACGGGCAACCTTCAGTCTCTCGGCAACTTCCTTACGTTTATTGATTTTAAGGTCATCAAGCTCAGCCAGAAGCTTTTCATAGCTGTCTCTGGACATTTTTTTCAAAGCCATTTCAATGCACTCCTTACATAAATTACAGTAACTCTTATTATAATATATTTCAGAAGACTTGTCAAGATTATTTTTTCGCTTACTCTGAAAAAACTCCGACAGTCAGGAATTTCCACAAATTATCACATAATTTTCTTCTTTAAGGTATAGACAAATTTAACAAAACATGATATAATAATTGTGAATCTAATTTATTACTGCATCGTACAAAGGTTACTATATCTTGAATCCGGATGCAAGAAAGGAAAAGCTATGCAGCACGAAAAATCCTGCGGTGCTATTGTATACCGTAAATTCCATGGAAACACCGAAATCCTGCTGATAAAGCATATTAACAGCGGTCACTGGTCCTTTCCGAAGGGACACGTTGAAAAGGGCGAAACTGAAACCGAAACCGCACAGCGTGAAATTATGGAGGAAACTTCAATCGACGTTATAATTGATCCGACCTTCAGGGAAACTGTTACATATTCTCCTAAGAAGGATACCGTCAAGGTTGTTGTCTATTTTCTGGCAAGAGCAAAAAATGTTGACTTCGTTCCTCAGGAGGATGAAATAGCAGAAATACGCTGGGTTGATATCTCTCACGCTTCAAATATTCTTTCATATGAAAACGACAAAACTATTGTCGCAAAGGCTAAAAGTGCTATAAAGGAAGTCCATTAACAGTTAATTATCTCTCTGGAATCTGAGGAAGGTGTTTATTATGACTTTTTTCAAGAAAATGATACTCGTAATTGCAGGCAGCTGTCTCGTTCTTTCAAGCTGTGGTAAAACGGAAAATGAATCTGACGCTCCCGATGGTATTGTAAACATTGAGGTCGTCACAGAACCACTTACAGAAAACAAAAATGATGAATCCGATGACGATGAGGAAATCATCGTTACCACAACTGCACCTGTATTTGTTCCGGAATACGTCTGGACCACCACAACTATAAGGAAAGGAAAACCGTATCACGCATCAGCTGACAATAACTATGTTCCTCAGCGTACTACAACGTCTTTCTCCTCAAAGCCTTCAAAAACAACTACTACGGGAAAACGTATTCCCATTTACTCAAGGACTACGACAAGACGTTCGGTAAGCGGTACTTCTATAAATCTTACAACTTCAAAAATCGTTCAGGGGACCGGTACAGCGACAATAATCACAACAACAGCAGCAACAACTGCTCTCACTACAACAAGGACTACTACCGCTGTAACGACAACAAAAGCTCCTGAGCTTGTTCTTCTTGAGGATATGACTCTTGAGGAAAAAGTATATCAGATGTTCATAGTATCCCCCGAACAGCTTACCAGCAGTGAGGAATACTTCACAGAAGCCGACAAGACTCTGAAAAACGCTCTTGAAGCATATCCCGTCGGCGGACTTATCTTCTCAGAAGACAATATAAAATCGAAGAATCAGATAACGGCTATGCTGCGTAATCTCCAGACAGCCGCCGCTGAATACTCCGGTTCCGGAATATTTACAGTTATTCAGGAAGAAGGCGGCACAATTGCTCCCGTTTCTGGTAAACTTGGAACGTACAATCCCGGCTCAATGGCTTCTATCGGCAAAGCAAACAATGCAGATATCGCATACGAAGCCGGAAATAAGCTCGGTACTGACCTAAAAAAGCTCGGCTTCAATGTCAATATTGCTCCCATTGCTGATCTCGGAACAAACAGCAAAAACGGTCTCGGCGACAGAGTTATCAGCAATACAGCAAGAATCGCTGCCGATATGCTCTCAAAGCTCGTTGAAGGCCTTTCAGATTCCGGCATGGAATCTGTACTCTCCCACTTCCCCGGTGTGGGAGCCTATGACGGAAAATCTGCTCTTATCAAACGCAGTTTAAGTCGGCTCAGAAAAGAAGAATTCCTTCCGTTCAAAAGCGGTATCGAAGCCGGAGCAGGCTTTGTTCTGGTAAGTCATCATATCGTTTCCGGCATCGGTGATAATCTCCCCTGCGACCTTTCCTATACCGCTGTTACCGGAATACTCAGAAATGAGCTTGATTTCGACGGTATCGTTATCACGGATTCCCATAAGGATAAGGCTATTACGAAAAAATATTCCGCAGGCGAAGCAGCTGTTATGGCAATCAATGCCGGAGCTGATATCATTATGCAGCCTGCCGACCTCGCAGAAGCAGTTGACGCTGTATGTGAAGCTGTTGAATCAGGCGAGATCAAGGAAGACAGAATCAACGAAAGTGTAACGCGTATTCTTGCTCAGAAAGCTGAAATGGGACTTTTCTGATCTAAAAATCCAATAAACCAGCCGTTCAGGCGGCTGGTTTCAGATTGTCGATAAACTATAAGAAGACAATTGTGGGTTTCCAAAGGGTTATCAACCCTTTGGCGGAGT
>JAFXCR010000039.1 GCA_017516465.1 Ruminococcus sp. | reverse complement strand
TTGTTGTAGTTGTTGTGGTTGTAGTTGTTGTGGTTGTAGTTGTTGTGGTTGTAGTTGTTGTGGTTGTAGTTGTTGTGGTGGTAGTTGTTGTAGTAGTAGTTGTTGTTTCTCCCTGAGTTGTGGTAATAATCTCATCAACCATTTTAATCTCAGTCAGATTATTCTCCGGAATATTATCATCGTCATCCGGAGTATTATCATCTACATCAGGAGAAGGAAGTTCTGTTCCGAAATAGGGGAAGAAATGAATCTCATCAGCAGAATAAAGAGATTTACTGATTGTTCCGCCAATAACATTTGCACCTGAGAATCTGATCATATCAGCCTTAGGAGCAACGATGTGACCTGTTCCCGCACCAGTTCTGAGAATTCCTGATGCGTCAGGGAAGTTCCAGATAAGGTTCATTCCCTTATCGCTTGATTCACCGTTTATATCGCTGAATCTGTTGTAGATTGATGTTCCTTCAAGATAAATATTTACATTAATATCATTTTCGACAGCTGTCTTCACTGAAGGCTGACCATAATATATGCTTACATTATTATTTTCTATGCCTGTAACAGATATTGTATAACCAGCCTGAGAGAATTCCTTGACATTAATTGTCTTGGTACCGTCAACAATATTGATAGTAACATAATTATTCTCGTTGCTGTCAGCAGCGTTTTTAAGAACGCTGTAAGGAATCACGATATTCTTTGAAGGATACTGTGAAATATCAATTGTGAGAGTATTGTCAACGATTTCCTCGTTCACAATAGTCTGACCTTCATGTGCGATTTTTGCTGACTGTGATTCAATATTTGCAAAAGCAGTATTGAAATCAATGTAATCAGGATTACTCTTGATAAAGGTGTCACGAGAACCTAACTCGACTCCGCAATCAATAATCTCACCATAGTAAATCACATAGTTACCGGATGTATCTTCCAGATTTGCACTTGTGAGATACAGTTTGTCAACATAAGAATTTTCGGAAGAATCCTTTCCGACAAACTGAATGTTTGCAGCTCCGCCGATTGCTATTGCTCCGACGATATGCTGAGGCTGCTTGTTAAAGTCCTTAACATATTCTGCATCCTCAGTGTTCCATACATCTTCCTTTACAAAAACAGAATAGTCTGTAAGAACACCCTCAATGGTATATTCCTTGGAATACTTTTCAAGTGCAGCTTCGCCGTTTCCAGTATCAGCTGATGGTTTTGATTCTACTTCAAACTCAATCGGATCAGCTAACTTATATCCTGAAGGAGCAGCTAATTCTTTCAGTATGTACTTTCCAGGTGCAAGCTGCAGTGTACGAGGATTGTTTTCGCTGTCTGTTACCCATGTAAGAGTCTTGAAGCCTGCAACATCAGTAGATGACAGTTCAAGTGTTGCTCCCATAACAAGATTGCCGTTATTGTCAACCTTCTTGACTACAACATCATAGCTTTCAACTATATTACCAATGTTTACTTCATACTGTGAATTCTTGGATATAACCTTAAGGTGATCATATTTCACACTCTCAGGAACCTCAAAGTGCAGCACCAATGATTCAAGTTTAACACTTGTGCTGTCACCAAATTCAAGAGTACCATTGTCCGGTATATTGAACTTTCTGTCATCAGAAAGCGGAATTATACCTGAATTTTCGTTTAAAGAAAGAATATTCTCATAACCAGGTATTTTTATCTGGAGCTGATTTCCATCAGTCTTTGTGTAGCTGATTGCAACTACCTTTCTGCCGGCATTGCCCACATTGATTTTCTTGCCCTTTGCAATTTCACTTGCATTCTTGACATTGTATTCTGTGGATACACCGGGAACTACTGTATGGTTATCAGTTACTGTAAAGTACTGTCTGCCCTCAAAGCCTGTTGCACCTTCCGGAGCACTGTTTTCAACGAGGAAATATGTACCAGGAAGAAGTCTTCCATTCTTGATGAATTTATTAACTTCCGGACTTCCTGCAATACCGGAAACAGAGAAGGAAGAATTTTCTGTGCCAAAAACGTTTTCTGCAATGAGAACACCGTTTTCACTTCCGTTGTCTGCATAAAGATCAACATCAGCTCCGGTGAGTTCCTGCTCAACAAAGTTAATTGTTCCATCTTCGCCCTTTGTCATTGCAACCTTTTTGAGCACAACATCAGCACCAGAGATCTTCTTATCAACCATTTCGATGACACGGCCTGAAGCATCGTTGTTGAGAATATCAATTTTATTCCATCCATGTCCTTCAGTTTCAACGATCTGATTATTAACAAGATTTAACGGGAATGAATTAACCTTACCTTTATCAGCATTAATATAAAATACATTTATACCTGTTGCTTGCCCGTTGTAATTATACACTACATGCTTAACTAAGTATATATCATTTGCTTTTTCATAGCCATCGGGAGCTTCATTTTCCTTGACGCGATATATATGAGCATAACTGCCAGTATCAAAATCGTCTTGTTTAATGCTGACAAGAGGAAGAAGTTCGTTATAGCCGGATTCCCATTCAGATATTGTATCGCTGGCTGTAAAGTTCAGCCCGCCAGGACCATCCTGTTTTAATGTACCTTCTTCAAGTACCAGTTTAGCTCCTGAAAGAACATTGCCTTCATCATCTACCTTCTGTAATGTCGGAGCAACCTTGTTCATGAACTGAACACCGCTTGTGTCCATCAGAACCATATAGCTTGAAGCAACATAACGATACTTTCTGCCAAACTCATACGGGTTATTAGTCGGAGTAGTATATTCTGCATCTGCATTGACTGATGATATTTCTGTTTCGCCGCATTTTACTTTTCCATTCTCAAAATCAATTGTGAATGTGTCAGTAACGGTAACAGGCATCATCATCGACCATGTAGTGTGCGTAACAACTACTTCTCTTGATGTAATAAATCCATCCGTATAGTTTTCATTTATTTCATAATTGTATGTCTGTGCATTATATCTCTCACCAACAGTCAATGTTGCATCAATCTTTGTGATATAGGACTGACCGTCTATATCAGTTACTTCAACATTTTCCGTAAGTGTCATTGTCTGGGAGCTGCTGTCCATTATGAAACCTTCTGGAGGCATAAGCTCCTTGAGAGTATATGTTGACTTGAATTCAGTTTTTTCTGGAACAGCAGAAATATCAATTCCTGAAGGAATCAGAATATCTGTTGCTTCTGTTCCACTGACCCATGTCTTTACAGGAACGTCATCCTTGCTCAGTTCAAAGAGAGCACCCTCAACCGACTCATTGATTTCGTTAACTTTGTTAACCTTCAGATTATAATTCAGGGGAGTATTATTAATCGTGATAACACCGGTTCCCTTGACACCGGTTCCGTTTACATAGTTTGTAATTGCATAACCGCTGAGCGATATTTCCTTCGCATAGTAGAAGCCTGAATTTGTGAGATCAGGCCAGGTGTGTCTCCAGCCGTTAGCGGAATTCAATGTTTCCGGATTTCCAACCTTAGCAAGACCAATTGATGCTGCATACTCAGCGTCATCGAATCTGCTTACATCAGCGTTATTAACATTTGCATTGTAAAGCTGAACCTCAACCGATCCTGTAAGGTGCTGTGTATTTCCGTCGCTCCATACCTTCTGGACTGTAAGACCTGAAGGCAGCATGAAGTCACTTCTATGTGTTTCACCACTTGTACTAATTTTGTTTGCAATAATAGTACCGTCTACGTTACTGCCTGCCTTTATTGATGCCTTTGGTGCCAGTACGCTTCCTATGAGAGGCTTAGCAAGATCAATATTGCCGGAATATGTTCCGTCTGTCGTATTGCTTGAATCATAGAAATTCCAGAGGATAGAAGTACCAGCATAAACGCTGGCTTCTGCGTTAGACAGTGCCTGACCATCTTTCACAAACTCTACCGCAAAGTTTTGTGAATAGGTGCCGCTGTATCCTGCTAAATCAACGTTGATAACGAGAGGCTGATTGCCTATATTGTCTATTACCAGACCATTGAATGTACCGTTTCCAGCGATATCCATTGCATTGATATTGAGAACGCAGGGTCCCATTTTGGCTTCATCACTGATATCAACCTGATATTCATTATTCAGGTTATAATTACCAGTAAGCACGGTTGCACCCTTCAGCATATTATCATTACCTACCGGACTCTTAATGTTCCATACATCAGGATTTCTCAAAGTGCTTGAAAGGTCAATATAAGACTGCTGTTCCTGAGCAAAATCAATAAAGTTTTCACTTACTTTATAAATGTACGCAGGCGTAACATTCAAGGTAGCTTTTTCGCCATTAATTTTAACCTCATCACCGTTATTAATAGGCAGTCCTTTTTCTTCGCCATTATTAGTGATGGTAACATCATACGATTCCGGAATCAGAAGTATATTGCTGGAAGTATTAATAGAACCGGTAAAATCTTTTGTTATTACTGTGATTTCACCACCAGCATCTGCGAGCTGATTTGTTCCCCAGTTTGCTCCAACCTTTACACTCGGTGCCACGAAGTTACCATTACAGTGAGCGCCGATATCTATCGAATCAAACGCAAACAGATGGAAGTTGTTTGCCAAACCGAGAGGCATTGTGGAATTGAAGATTCCATAATTGGAGTAATGCTGATCATAGATCTGAAGCATACTTCCTTCAATATCACTTGGCAAGGAACTTCCCTGAGAATCCCCTTGTGAAGATTCGCCCATTGGCAAAGTAGGTATATTAACCGGTGCTTCTGCAGCCCCTGAATTCAGCGGAAGCAATGGTGCTGACGGAAGTATCAGAGATAAACTCGTTACCGCAGCAGTAAACCCACTAAGCAGACGTTTCCCCAATGATTTTTTCATGAGTAAACCCCATCCTTTCTTAAAAAATTGTTTTTTATCCCCGCACTGGTAATATCTGCGTGTACGCAGACTCCCCCCCACAGAGATTTATAGAAATATTATATCATATTTTTTTATTTTTTTCAAGTATTCATATAATTTTTATCATAAAAAAAACGCCATTTTTTTTGTTACTTTTATACATTTTCAGCAATACAAAAAGTAAATCTTATTTCACAAATTACAAAACGTTTATTTCCCGTGCATTATCCCTGTTTTTTTGAGAAAAAACCTTTACATCCGGCTTTTATTGTGCTATTATAATAGTGTTGTATTATATCCTCGGATGAGGAATAGTAACAAGGAGGAATTTTTATGAAAGAAAAAGCAAAAATCTCTACCAGATCAATGGTACTGATGGCTCTGCTGACGGCGATCATCGTGGTATTTTCCTGCACGCCGATAGGCTCTATCCCCATCGGACCACTCGTTATCACCCTTAACGTGATTCCCGTTGCAATCGCTGCAATTGCCCTCGGACCCATAGGCGGAGCTGCCATGGGAGCTGTTTTCGGTCTTTTCAGCATTCTTCAGTGCGTCGGAA